>JAJUGH010000054.1 GCA_029268265.1 Alcaligenaceae bacterium
GAGGAGAAGCCTGCTGCTGTCTGAGCCCGCCCTGGCGGGCGAGTTCAGCAGGCGCTCTGGCCGGCGTCGGAGGCGAGGGGAGCCCGCAGGGCCGGCACCGGGAGCCGACATCCGCGTCCACTGGCCCGGCCCTTAAAAACCCAGACACTGGCGCAGCGAAGATCTCACGGCAGCCCGAGCAATCGCCACAACCGCGCGCCCAAAGAAAAACGGGCCCGCCAAAGCAGACCCGTCCGATGACCAGCACTCCGAGCCGAACCGGCCCGGCCGCCATCACATCCCGTTGTACACCGGCCCCTCGCCACCCTGCGGCGCCACCCACACGATATTCTGCGTCGGGTCCTTGATGTCACAGGTCTTGCAGTGCACGCAGTTCTGCGCATTGATCTGCAGGCGATCCTGGCCGTCGTCGTCCTTCACGAACTCGTACACGCCGGCGGGGCAGTAGCGTGCTTCCGGCCCACCGTAGGTGGCAAGATTCACCGCCACCGGCACCGTATCATCCTTCAACGTCAGGTGCACCGGCTGGTCTTCCTCGTGGTTCGTGTTCGAGATAAACACCGAACTCAGACGGTCGAAGGTGATCTTGCCGTCGGGCTTCGGATACTCGATACGCGCGCATTCCGAAGCCGGCTGCAGACAGGCGTGGTCGGCCTTTTTGCGGTGGATTGTCCAGGGCATCTTTCCCTTTAGCAGCCACTGCTCGACGCCGGTCATCAATGTGGCGACCGTACGGCCCTTCTTGAACCACTGCTTGAAGTTGCGCGCCTTGTTCAGCTCTTCATGTAGCCAAGAGGCTTCGAACGCGTGAGGGTAGGCCACGAGTTCGTCTCGGCTGCGGTCTGCCTTCAGCGCGTCGAATGCCGCTTCGGCTGCCAGCGAGCCTGACTTGATGGCGGCATGGCTGCCCTTGATGCGCGAGGCGTTGAGCATGCCGGCTTCGCAGCCGACCAGCACGCCACCCGGGAAGCACAGCTTCGGAATGGAGAGCAGGCCGCCGGCGGTGAGCGAGCGGGCGCCGTAGGCGACGCGCTTTCCGCCTTCGAAGGTCGGGCGGATCGATGGGTGCGTCTTGAAGCGCTGGAATTCCTCGAACGGCGACAGCCAGGGGTTGGCGTAGTCGAGACCGACCACGAGACCGACCACCACAATGTTGTCGTTCATGTGGTAGAGGAAGGAGCCGCCGTAGGTGTCGGAATCGAGCGGCCAGCCGGCGGTGTGCATCACCATGCCGGGGCGTGACTGCGCAGGGTCGACTTCCCACATTTCCTTTATGCCGATGCCGTAGCTTTGCGGGTCGCGCCCGGCGTCGAGCTTGTAGCGCTCGATCAGCTCGCGGCCCAGTTGGCCCCGCGAGCCTTCGGCAAAGATGGTGTAGCGCGCGTGCAGTTCCATGCCCGGCTGGTAGGCCGCTGTGGGCTGGCCGTCGCGGCCGACGCCCATGTCTCCGGTGGCCACGCCCTTGACGGCGCCGTTTTCGTCGTAGAGCACTTCCTTGGCGGCGAAGCCGGGGAAGATGTCGACGCCCACGGCTTCCGCCTGCTCTCCAAGCCAGCGGGTGACCAGACCCAGGCGAACGATGTAGTTGCCTTCATTATGAAAGCATTCGGGCAGCAGCCATTGCGGCGTGGACCGCGCACCCGTTTCCGACAGGAAAAGGAAGCGATCTTCGGTCACCTTGGTTTCCAGCGGCGCGCCTTTCTCTTTCCAGTCGGGAATGAGTTCGCTGAGCGCGCGGGGATCCATCACCGCCCCCGAGAGGATATGGGCACCGATTTCGGAGCCTTTTTCGAGGACACAGACGCTGATGTCGTGGTCTTGTTCTGCAGCGAGCTGCTTGAGGCGGATGGCGGCGGAAAGGCCGCCGGGGCCGCCTCCGACCACCACCACGTCGTATTCCATTGATTCGCGTTCAGCCATGGTTGCGGTTACTCCGTCTATTACCAGATAGGGCCGATTGTATTGCAGGTGCCTCTGATTTGTTGCACTGCCACGAAGAAGCCTTCGCCGTTATACTTTGTTCACCATAAGAATGGAGGGGTGCAGTGGAACGGGAAACACCGGTCAACGAGCTTGCGCAAGCCCTGGTGGGCGCTCGCTCACGCTTCGAGATGCCGGTGCGCTGGGGCGACCTCGACGCGCTGAATCACGTCAACAATACGCTTTACTTTCGCTACCTGGAAGAGTCGCGCGTCGACCGGCTTCGCGCTGCGGGCATCGGTGTATTGAGCGAAAGGCGAAACATCGTATTGGCCCGTACCACCTGCGACTTCCTGCGCCCCATACTGTGGCCCGCCACGCTGCGCATCGAAATGGAGATACAGCGGGTTGGGCGGTCTAGCCTGGAATATCAGGCGGAAATCCATGTAGTCGATGATGAGGCTGGCCCTTGCGCTCGGGCCCAGAATATCATCGTGGGCACGGATGCCGGTACAGGGAAATCTTCTCCCTGGACGCAGGCCGAACTTCAGGGCCTTGCCCGGGTGTTCGTTCCGTCGAAGGCATGATGCCGGCGAGCTCCTCGCCGGTATGCACAAAGAACTCATGACGGTTGCAGAGGGCGGCCGGCCCGCAAGCGTCGGCTTCGATTAACTGTGTTGGAACTAGGAAGGGTGTAATGGACAAAGTCTATGCAAATGCCGAAGAAGCATTGAAAGGGGTCGTGGCGGACGGCCAGACCATCGCCGTCGGGGGCTTCGGCCTTTGCGGTATTCCGGAGGCGCTGATTGCGGCCCTGCGCGACAGCGGGGTGAAGGAGCTCACCTGCATCAGCAACAACGCCGGTGTGGACGGCTTTGGCCTGGGCCAATTGCTCGAGACCCGTCAGATCCGCAAGATGATCGCTTCGTATGTGGGCGAGAACAAGGAATTCGAACGCCAGTTCCTCGCTGGTGAGCTCGAGCTGGAATTCACGCCGCAAGGCACGCTGGCCGAGAAGTTGCGCGCCGGCGGCGCCGGCATCCCCGCCTTCTTCACCCGTACCGGCGTGGGCACACTGGTGGCCGACGGCAAGGAGACCCGTGAATTCGACGGCGAAACCTATGTCATGGAGCGTTCCCTGGTGGCCGACGTCTCGCTGGTGAAGGCCTGGAAGGCCGACCGCGCCGGCAATCTGCTGTTCCGCCGCACCGCCCGCAACTTCAATCCGAATGTCGCCATGGCGGGCAAGATCACCATCGCCGAAGTCGAGGAAGTGGTGGACACCGGCACGTTCGACCCGGATTCGGTTCACCTGCCCGGTATCTTCGTGCACCGCGTCGTGGTGAACGCGAACCCCGAAAAGCGCATCGAGCAGCGCACCATCCGTAACGCACAAGGAGCTTGATCATGGCCTGGACACGCGATCAAATGGCTGCGCGCGCCGCGCGCGAACTGGAAGACGGTTTCTACGTAAACCTGGGTATCGGCATGCCGACCCTCGTCGCCAACCACGTGCCGGCAGGCATTGAGGTCTGGCTCCAGTCGGAAAACGGTCTGCTGGGTATCGGGCCGTTCCCTACGGAAGACGAAATCGACGCGGACCTCATCAATGCGGGCAAGCAGACGGTCACCACACTGCCGGGTTCTTCCATCTTCTCCTCTGCCGATTCGTTTGCCATGATACGTGGCGGCAAGATCAATCTGGCCATTCTGGGCGCGATGCAGGTCTCTGAAAAAGGCGACCTCGCGAACTGGATGATTCCGGGCAAGATGGTGAAGGGAATGGGCGGGGCCATGGACCTGGTTGCGGGCGTGGGCCGTGTCATCATCCTCATGGATCATGTCGCGCGCAAGAAAGACGGCACGGAAGACCTGAAGCTGCTGCCCGAATGCACATTGCCGCTCACCGGCGTGGGCGTGGTGGACCGCATCATCACCGATCTTTGCGTGCTGGATGTCACTGAGGACGGCCTGAAGCTGGTTGAACTGGCAGACGGCGTTACGGTCGACGAAGTCGTCGCCAAGACGGCCGCCAAGCTGGACGTTTCTGCCGTCGCTGCCTGAGCCCATGCCATCCGTGTACGCCGAGAGACTGGAAGCCCTGCGCCACGTCATGCAGGAGCAGGGCGTCGATGCCTGCATCGTGCCTACCTCCGATCCACACTTGTCGGAATACCTGCCGGACCGCTGGCAGGCGCGGGAGTGGCTTACGGGCTTTACCGGTTCGGCGGGCACGTTGGTGGTTTGCCTGGATGAGGCCGCGTTGTGGACCGACAGCCGGTATTGGGAGCAGGCAGAGGCCGAGCTCCAGGATACGGGCGTCAACCTCATGCGGGCCGGGCAGGACAACGTGCCGAGCCCATCCGCCTGGGTGGCAGGCCGGCTGTCCGAAGAGGCCAGTGTGGCGATTGACGGCCAGGTGTTGTCGGTACAGTCCTGGCGTCAATGGCAGGAAGCTTGCCGCGGGGCCGGGCTGCGTCTGCAGACCGACACCGACCTTCCCGGCAGGATATGGCCGGACCGTCCCGGCCTGCCGGCCGGGACCATCATGGCCCACGTGCCGCCGTGGGCGGGCCGCAGCCGACAGGAAAACCTCCAGGCGGTGCGCGAGGCCATGGAGCGCCATGGGGCCGACTGGCATCTTGTGTCCGCGCTCGATGACATCGCGTGGTTGTTCAATCTCCGCGGCAATGACATCCCCTACAACCCCGTGTTTCTGGCTCACGCGCTGATAGGGCGCGATACCGCCACCCTGTTCGTGGACTCGAGCAAGCTGCCGGCTAGCCTGGCTGACGAGCTGACCGCGCAAGGCGTTACGCTGAAACCGTACGAAGACATCAATTCCGCACTGGCAAGGCTTGCAGACGACCAGCGGCTGCTGATCGATCCTGCACGGGTCACCGTGAGCCTGTTCAATGCCGCGGCTTATGCCCGCCCCATTGAGGCGCTTAATCCCGCACACCTCCTCAAGGCACGCAAAAACGCTGCGGAACTTGAGAACGTGCGGCGCACCATGGAACACGATGGCGCGGCGCTATGCGAGTTTTTTGCTTGGTTTGAGAACGCGCTGGGTCATGAAACCATCACCGAACTGACCATCGATCAGCGGATCACCGAAGCACGTGCCCGTCGCCCCGGCTTCGTCTCGCCCAGCTTCAGCACGATTGCGGCATGGCAAGCCAACGGCGCAATGCCGCACTACCATGCCACCGAGGCTGCGCATGCCGTGATCGAAGGCGATGGGCTGTTGCTCATCGACTCGGGCGGCCAGTACCTGGGCGGCACGACCGACATCACACGGGTGATTCCGGTGGGGCGGATTTCTACCGAGGAAAAACGCGATTACACCGCCGTGCTCAAGGGAATGATTGCGCTGTCGCTTGCGGTTTTCCCGGCGGGTCTGCCGGCCTACGCGCTCGACGCATTGGCTCGCGGGCCGGTATGGGCGCAGGGTGCCGATTATGGCCATGGTACGGGCCACGGGGTGGGTTACTTCATGAACGTTCATGAAGGGCCGCAATCGATCTCCTGGCGCGCCACCACCAATCCGCACGCCACCCTGGCGGCCGGCATGATCACTTCGAACGAACCGGGCCTTTACCGGCCGGGACGTTGGGGGATACGCATCGAGAACCTTGTGTTGGCTACGCCCCACAGCTCCACCGAATTCGGTGAATTTCTGGCGTTCGAGACCCTCACCTTATGCCCCATTGATACGCGTTGCATAGACCTGTCCATGCTGACCGCCGAAGAGCGCCGGTGGCTGGATGACTATCACGCTCAGGTCCGGCGACGCCTGTCACCGCTTGTGGAAGGCCGGGCGCTCGAATGGTTGCGGCGTCGTACGGAAGCGATATCGGGGTCGTGAGCCATCCGGCTTGCGGCTATAATTGAAATTTCCTGCTGCGGCCCGGTTGCACTGGGCAGATCCCCGACATGACCAAGTATGTATTCGTCACGGGAGGCGTCGTTTCCTCCCTGGGTAAGGGCATTGCTGCGGCCTCCCTGGCCGCCATTCTCGAGTCCCGCGGCTTGCGCGTCACCATGCTCAAGCTCGACCCCTACATCAACGTCGATCCCGGCACCATGAGCCCCTTCCAGCACGGCGAAGTGTTCGTGACGGAAGACGGCGCCGAGACCGATCTCGACCTGGGCCACTACGAGCGCTTCATTTCCACCCGCATGCGCAAGGTGAACAATTTCACCACCGGGCAAATTTATGAGTCCGTGCTGCGCAAGGAACGTCGTGGCGATTACCTCGGCAAGACCGTCCAGGTGATTCCACACATTACCAACGAAATCCAGGACTTCATCGTGCGCGGCGCCAAGGCCGCGTGGGATGGCGCGGCCGATGTCGCCATCGTCGAAATCGGCGGTACGGTGGGCGATATCGAATCGCTTCCCTTCCTGGAAGCCGTGCGCCAGATGAGCCTGCGCCTGGGCCGCAACAACGCCGCCTTCGTGCACCTGACGCTCGTGCCCTATATCGGGTCGGCCGGTGAACTCAAGACCAAGCCTACGCAGCACTCGGTACAGAAGCTGCGCGAGATCGGCATTTATCCCAACGCGCTGCTGTGCCGCGCCGACCGCCGGATCCCCGACGAGGAACGCGCCAAGATTTCGCTGTTCTCGAACGTGCCGCTGGATGCCGTGATTTCCGTCTGGGATGCCGAAACGTCGATCTACGAGATTCCCGGCATGCTGCACGAGCAGGGCCTGGACTCGATCATTTGCGATGCGCTCGCGATTGCGCCGCCGCCGGCAGACCTGTCCATGTGGGAGCAGCTCATCGATGCGATCCGCAATCCGCAGCACTGCGTCCGCATCGGTATGGTGGGCAAATATGTCGACCTCACCGAATCGTACAAGTCGCTGTCCGAAGCGTTGAGCCACGCGGGGATTCACACCCGCTCGCGCGTGGAGATCGAATACCTGGATTCCGAAGTGCTCGAAGCCGAAGGCACCGATTGCCTGGAAGGCCTGGACGCCATTCTGGTACCGGGCGGGTTCGGCAAACGCGGCACCGAAGGCAAGATACGCGCGATCCGCTACGCTCGCGAGGCCGGCATTCCGTTCCTTGGCATTTGCCTGGGCATGCAGTTGGCCGTAGTTGAATTCGCCCGTAACGTCGCAGGTCTTGGCGGCGCCAACAGCACGGAGTTCGATCCGGCGGCGGCACACCCGGTGGTGGCGCTCATCTCCGAGTGGCAGGACCGCGAAGGCCGGATCGAGAAGCGCGACGCGTCTTCCGATCTGGGAGGCACGATGCGCAAGGGTGCTCAACGTTGCCCGGTACTGCCGGGCAGCCGCGCCTCACAGATCTACGGCGCCGACGTCAATGAGCGTCACCGTCATCGCTACGAGGTGAACAACGTGTACGTGTCTCGCCTCGAAGAGGCGGGCATGGTGATCAGCGCCCGTACGCCCACGGAAGACCTGCCCGAAATCATGGAACTGCCGCAACACCCATGGTTCATGGGCGTGCAATTCCACCCGGAGTTCACGTCCACGCCGCGTGATGGGCACCCGTTGTTCATCAGCTATATCAAGGCAGCACTGGCGCAGCAGAAGCAACGTGCAGTGTCGGCCGAAGCCTAGTCTCTTGCAAGGATGGATCCCATGAAGCTCTGTGGTGTTGAAATTGGCCTGGACCGGCCGTTCTTTCTGATCGCGGGACCTTGCGTGATCGAATCGCGTCAGCTGGCGTTCGACACGGCGGGTGCGTTGAAGGAGCTCACCTCGGCGCTCGGGATCCCGTTCATCTACAAGAGCTCGTTCGATAAGGCAAACCGCAGTTCCGGCCGCTCCTATCGCGGCCCCGGCCAGGACGAAGGCTTGCAGATTCTTGCCGATGTCCGCGACCAGCTGGGCGTGCCGGTGCTGACGGACGTGCACACCACCGAGCAGGTGCCGGATGTCGCGGCTGTGGTCGACGTCCTGCAGACTCCCGCCTTCCTCTGCCGCCAGACGGATTTCATCCACGCCTGCGCGGCAACGCTGAAGCCCGTGAACATCAAGAAGGGTCAGTTCCTGGCTCCACACGACATGGCGCAGGTGGTGGCCAAGGCGCGCCAGGCCGCGTTGGATGCGGGCGGCGACGGGCATAACATCATGGTGTGTGAGCGCGGCGCTTCATTCGGCTACAACAACCTGGTTTCGGATATGCGTTCGCTTGCCATCATGCGCGAAACCCAGTGTCCGGTCGTGTTCGACGCTACGCATTCCGTACAGCTGCCGGGCGGGCAGGGTACGTCCTCAGGCGGGCAACGGGAATTCGTGCCGGTACTGGCGCGGGCGGCTGTGGCCGCCGGTATCTCCGGACTTTTCATGGAGACTCATCCCAGGCCTGATCAGGCGCTGTCCGATGGTCCGAACGCGGTGCCGCTCGAAGAAATGCGCGGTCTGCTGGAGTCGCTCGTGGCCATCGATCGGGTGGTGAAGGAAAGCGGCGTCCTGGCGCGCGAGTTCACGCAATAGTAGTTAAGGAATCAAAGGGCCTTTGTGCCCCGTCCGTGGTAGTACCCGAAAACGACGCCCCGCAAGGGGCGTCACGCATTTCAGCGCGCGTACCGGGTTTGCACTGAAGGAATGCGCTAAAATCATTTGACCAGTCAACGTTTGACCTGTCCAAGATAATGAAGCCCGCTATCTCGTCTCACTCGCCCGGCGCCGGCATGTTGCTGTCCTTCAGGGAATCTCTGCTCGCCATGGTCGGACTGGGCTTCGTCACCATGATGGTGGCAATCGACCAGACGGTGGTGGGTACGGCGCTGCCAACGGTGGTGGCGGAGCTGCGCGGATTCCAGCTCTATGCCTGGGTCACCACCGCCTATCTGCTGACCTCCATCATCACGATCCCGATCTTCGGCCGTCTGGGAGACTACTACGGTCGCAAGCCGTTTGTGGTCGCCTCCATCGTGCTCTTTCTCATTGCGTCCATTCTTTGCGGGATGGCGCAATCCATGGTGCATCTCGTGTTGGGCAGGGCGCTGCAGGGTATCGCCGGCGGGATGATGCTGGGCACCGCATTCGCGGTCGTGCCCGACCTGTTTCCGGATCCCCATGTACGGTTGCGCTGGCAGGTGATCCTGAGCAGCTGCTTCGGTATTGCCAACGCCTTTGGCCCGTCGCTGGGCGGCTTCCTCACTTATTACATGGGCTGGCGCGCGGTCTTCTTCATGAACCTGCCTCTCGGTCTGTTCGGGCTGTATTTTGTACTGCGCCACCTGCCGCGCGTACGGCAGATGCAGCAATCCGACATCCGGCTGGATTGGCAGGGGGCGGTGCTCATCGCCTTGTCGCTTACGGGGCTGCAGTTTCTCGTGCAGTTGTTGCCGGTGTACGGAGCGAGTCTCTCCATGGTGGGGCTCGGGCTCGCCACGGTGGCGGTGATGAGCGCCTTCGTCTGGTGGGAAAAGCGCTGCAAGGCAGCGTTGATCCCCATGGAGATGTTTGCCGATCGCAGCATTGTGATCCTGAGCCTGCTGTCGTTTTGCGTCGGCTTCATCATGTTTGCGCTGCTGGTGTACATCCCCTTGTTGCTGCAGGGCGGCTTCGGCCTCACGGCACGTGAGGTGGGCGTGTTGATTACGCCGTTAGTGGTCTCCATTACCGTGGGCAGCATTGCCAGCGCGCGCATCCTCCCTCGCATGGTTCATCCGGAGCGCGTGTTGCACATGGGCTTCGGCTTGCTGGTGGTCTGCGGCGCCGGGCTGGTATTCGTGGGCGCCGATACGCCACGCCTTTTGCTGATCATCTCGCTGGTGGGCTGCGGTGTGGGCCTGGGGCTTATCATGCCGAATCTCACCGTCTTCATCCAGGAACTGGTCGGCCGTTCGCTGTTGGGCATATCCACAGCGGTGATGCAGTCCACGCGCATGATCGGCGGTATGGTCGGGACGGCCGTGGTCGGGTCCATCATTACGCATTACTACGTCGAAAAAGTACAAGGCCTTGACGTGGTCCCCTTCGGGAAAGCCGACTGGCGCTCCCGGCTGGAGGACCCGCAGGTGCTGGTCAATGCCGAGGTGCAGAGCGAGTTCATCGGCGCGCTGCAGCGGCTGGGCCTGCATGGCGAGTCGTTCATCCTGCATGCCCGCGAATCCCTCGTGTGGGGGGTCCACGCGGGCCTGATGCTGACGGTGTTGGTAGGGGTGGCCGGGCTGTTGTGGCTATGGAAGCTGCCCTCCATTCACCTCGGGCCTCGCAAGAACCAGGAGTCGGCATGATTGCGCCACATCATCTCCGCTTCATGCAGCAGCTGGGCCGCAGCTATCGGGCGCTGGTGGCGGGATTCGAAGTCCATACGGGGCAATCGATGGCGCGCTGGCGCATTCTGGTGCTGCTCGACAAGTCCGGCCCCATGTCGCAGAAAATGCTGGCACGGGAATTGGGCATCGGGCCGGCAGCGCTGACCCGTCAGCTCAAGGCCATGGAAGGTGACGGCTGGGTCCAACGCAGCAATGACCCCCAGGACGCGCGCCTGATCAATGTCGCAATCACGGCGACCGGTCGCGCCACCGTGCAGGCAACGATGGAGCGTCGAAACGAGTACATCGAATGGGCGCTTGGCGGCATGCCGGCCGAGGAGCTGGACGCGTTTTCCGATATGCTCCTGCAGCTGGAACAGCGACTGGGTACCCGCGCTTCCACGCTCTGACACTTCTGGAAGCGCAAAATCCGCCCCTGAGGCGCCCTCGGTAGCGCAGCGGTTGCTTTTGGGCGGCTACAATCGGGCATTTATGCCTGCAGCCGTACCCGGCCGGCGCAGAATACCAACCTACTCAGGCAGGACACACAAAGATCATGAGTGCAATCGTAGACATCATCGGGCGCGAGATCCTCGACTCGCGCGGAAATCCCACCGTGGAATGCGACGTGTTGCTGGAATCCGGCGCCATGGGTCGTGCCGCAGTGCCCTCCGGCGCGTCCACCGGTTCCCGCGAAGCCATTGAGCTGCGCGACGGGGATTCCGCCCGTTATCTGGGCAAGGGTGTGCTGCGAGCCGTCGAGAACGTGAACACCGAGATCTCCGAGGCGCTGATGGGGCTCGATGCCCAGGAACAGACCTTCATCGATCGCACCCTCATCGATCTGGACGGCACTGAGAACAAGGGCCGTCTTGGCGCCAACGCCATGCTGGCCGCCAGTATGGCCGTGGCCCGTGCCGCAGCCGACGAGTCCGGTCTCTCGCTGTATCGCTATTTCGGTGGCAGCGGCCCCATGCAGATGCCCGTTCCCATGATGAACGTGATCAATGGCGGCGCGCATGCCAACAACACCCTGGACATGCAGGAGTTCATGATTCTGCCGCTGGGTGCCGGCAGTTTCCGTGAGGCCCTGCGTATGGGTGCCGAAGTGTTCCACGCCCTGAAGAAGCTGATCGACCGTCAGGGGATGTCGACGGCGGTGGGCGACGAAGGCGGCTTCGCACCGAACGTCGCGAACCACGAAGCGGCCATCCAGCTGATCCTGAACGCCATCGAAGAAGCCGGCTACGAGGCTGGCTCGCAGATCGCCCTGGGCCTGGATTGCGCGAGCACCGAGTTCTTCCGTGACGGCAAGTACCATTTGGCGGGCGAAGGCGGCATTTCGCTCGACGCCGCGGACTTCGCCAACCTGCTAGCGAGCTGGTGCGACAAATACCCCATCATCAGCATCGAAGACGGCATGGCCGAAAACGACTGGGAAGGCTGGAAGCTGCTGACGCAACAGCTGGGCAAGCAGGTGCAGCTGGTGGGCGACGACCTTTTCGTCACCAACACCAAGATCCTGAAGCAGGGCATCGAGCAGGGCGTGGGCAACTCCATCCTCATCAAGATCAACCAGATCGGCACGCTCACCGAAACGTTTGCCGCCATCGAGATGGCCAAGCGCGCCGGTTACACCGCGGTGATCTCCCATCGTTCCGGCGAAACCGAAGACTCCACCATCGCGGATATCGCGGTGGCCACCAATGCCATGCAGATCAAGACGGGCTCGCTTTCGCGCTCCGACCGCATGGCCAAGTACAACCAGTTGCTGCGTATTGAAGAAGAGCTTGCCGATGTCGCGAGCTACCCCGGCCGCGAGGCGTTCTACAACCTGCGTTGAACCCGTGCCCGGCCTGACCGCCGGGTGAGCCGCCTTCCATGCGCCTGCTGCTGATTGTCCTGGTACTGCTGACCGCTGTCACCCAATACCCGCTATGGTGGGGTAAAGGCGGGTGGCAGCGCGTCCGCGAGCTTGAGGCGCGGGTGCAGACCCAGGAAGAGACCAACGAGGCGCTCGAGGCGCGTAATAACGCACTGGCCGCTGAAGTGCAGGACCTCACGGTGGGATCGGACGCAATCGAGGAGCGGGCCCGTAGCGAAATGGGACTGGTGCAGGAAGACGAGATCTTCGTGCACCTTGTGCCGGAGTCTCATGGGCAGCAGTCCGGGCAGACATCGCCGTCGGCCGGCGGCACTGCGGCATCGCCGTCATCGGCGCCCGGCTCTGCAGGCGGGGGCACATCGCCCTCGCGTTGAGGGTCATCGGTGCTGCCGGCCGGCGGCGGGGCCGCAGCGTCTGGCGACGGCGGGTCATTTGGCCGACCAGTATCTGGTGGCGGCGTATCGGGCGTGGAGGGTCCCCAGCCGGGCGCGAATCCTGAGCCGGGGGGTAAGCCGGTTCCCGCGCCACCGTCTGGCGGCAAGGCGGTACCGTATGGCGGCTCTGCTTCATTTGGCACCGAACTGCGTACCACGCGCCCATGCGGCGGCATTTCCCACTCCACCGGATGTGACTGCATCACCATCGCGACCTGGCGGCGGATCGGTAGATAGCCGGCGCGCGCCATGGCCAGCGACCCGTAACGGGTATCGGCCGGGGCGAGCGCGCGCAAGAGCCCCCGGACACCTGGCAGCAACGGCTCATGCAGCCACGTCAGTTCCAGCACAAGCGTGTTGGCTTCGAGGATGGTTTGCCTGGATAAGGGGCCGCGGCCGTCCCGGCGGCCTTGGGCGCTGCGGGCCAGATGCTGCTCGTGCAGGTAGTCCGTATCGATCACGGCACGTGAGCCATGACGGGGCAGGTCCGGGTTGGCCGATGTGAAATCAGCAAAGCTGGCGCGGGATGGCGAAAGGATTCGAATACGCCACGCCGGCAAGCCGCTGGACGTCTCGCGTTTTGCCATGTTGCGCTGTATCCGCTGCACGCTTGCCGACCGAGTGGGTGCGGCATGCATGGGAAGCAGCGCGTGCGTGAAGGCCTGATCGAGTACGGCGGGGTGGGCGTGTTGCGTGATGGCGCTA
>JAJUGH010000055.1 GCA_029268265.1 Alcaligenaceae bacterium
CTTGATGGTCAGTCAGTGGGCATCATCGCCAATAACCCCATGGGCAAGGCTGGGGCCATGGATGTACAAACGTGTGAAAAGATCACGCGTTTCCTGGTGATGTGCGATTCGTTCAATATTCCCATCATCATGCTGGTGGATACACCGGGATTCGTGATCGGTGTGGAAGGCGAGCGCATGAAAGCGCCAGGGAAGATCATGAATTTCATGACCGCCTTGCAAATGTGTTCGGTGCCAAAGCTGTCCGTCATCATGCGCAAGAGCTACGGCCAGGCCTATCTCAACATGGGCGGCGGGAGGAATTCCGACGAAGTCGCAGCATGGCCGACCGCAGAAGTCAGTTTCATGGAACCCGCTTACGCGGTTCAGGTCGTTACGTGGGGTCGCGAGATCGACCCTGCAGAACGAGATGCCATGCAGGCCGCCATGGAAAAGCAGAATGATGTCTGGGGAATGGCCGAAATGTACGCAGTGCAGTCCGTCATCGACCCGCGTCAAACACGTGAATACCTCATCCGCATGCTGGAAGTCCATACGATGCGGACCACATCGGGCGTCGGCAAACATCATATGTGCGCCTGGCCCACCACCTATTGATATCCGTCGTACCCATAACCACAACCATAACGAAGAAGACCCCCGCAGGACCAGAGCAGCGCAGCCCACCCATTCTGAGGAGACAACCCATGAAGACGGCGCAACTTGGATCCAGACTTTTGGCAGCAGGACTTTTGAGCCTCTGCTTTTTCGGGACAGCTCAGGCTGAGAAGAGCGAAATCGTGCTGGCACGCCAGTTCGGGATCGGCTATCTGCCCCTGACGGTGATGAATCACCATGAGCTGGTACAGAAACACCTGCAGGCGGCCGGCCTGAAGGATACCAAAGTGACTTGGTCGCGGTTTGCCAGCGGTTCCGCGGCCAACGACGCGCTATTGTCCGGTCAGCTCGATTTCGCGGCCGGAGGAACGGGGCCGGCCATCATCTTGTGGGACAGGACACGCTCCAACGCCAAGGTCAACGGAGTCGGAGCGCTCAGTTCGATGCCGAATTTCCTGGTGTCGGTCGACCCTTCCATCAAGACCATCAAGGACTTCTCGGACGGCGACAAGATTGCCATGGCGGGAGCGGGCTCTTCGGTGCAAACCATTTACCTGCAAATGGCCGTGGCCAAGGAATGGGGCAAGGAAAACTTCAAGAAGCTGAACACCCTCATGGTGAACCTGCCTCACCCGGAAGGCCTGAAGTCCATGCTTTCCGGCGCAGGTGGAATCAAGTCCACCTTCACCAGCCCGCCCTTCCAATACATGGCCCTGGAGAACCCTGAAGCGCATGTCGTCCTTGATTCCTACGACGTCATGGGCGGCCCCAATACCTTCCTGATGGTGTGGGCGACCAGCAAGTTCCGCGAGGAAAACCCCACGTCTTTCAAAGCGGTGGTGGACGCCATGAAGGAAGCAACCGATTGGATCAACGCCAATCCCCGTGAGGCCGCAGAGCTGTACGTTCAGGATGCCGGTGGCAAGGAGTCCGTGGAGTTCATAGAGAAGATGATCCGTGACCCTCAGGTGAAATTCACGCTCACCCCCGAACGTTTGCTGCCCTATGCACAGTTCATGCATGACATCGGCACCATTCGAAATCGTCCGGAATCCTGGAAGGACCTTTTCTTCCCGGAAGTGCACGACCTGCAGGGCAGTTGATGGAACGGTGGCGCGAGTCTTGCCGCGCCTAGAGGAGAGAACCGGATGACATTGCAATCAAGTGCCGCGACTTTGCTGGAAGTCGATGGCGTCACTTTGCAGTACAAGACCGAAGCGCATTTGGTCACCGCCACCTATCGTGTCAGTTTCAAGGTTCAGTCGGGTGACCGCTTCGTGCTGCTGGGTCCTTCAGGTTGCGGCAAGTCCACCTTGCTGAAGGCAGTTGGTGGTTACCTGACTCCCACCGAGGGCAGCATTCGACTGCAGGGCAGGACGGTCGATCGGCCGGGGCCGGATCGCATGATGGTCTTTCAGGAGTTCGACCAGCTTCTGCCCTGGAAGACCATCGCGGACAACGTCGCCTTTCCGCTGCTGGCCAGCGGAAAGTACGGCCGCCGCGAAGCCCGTGAGAAAGCGCTGGAGTATATCGCCAAGGTCAACCTCAGCCGCTTTGCCGAGGCGTATCCCCATACCTTGTCGGGAGGCATGAAGCAGCGGGTGGCGATTGCCCGGGGCATGGCCATGGAGCCCGCCATTCTGTTGATGGACGAACCCTTTGCCGCCCTTGACGCCCTGACCCGGCGGAAGATGCAGGATGAACTGCTGCAACTGTGGGATGACACGCACTTCACCGTGCTCTTCGTCACTCATTCAATACCGGAGGCCATTCGTATCGGGAATCGCATCCTGCTGCTGTCCCCGCATCCCGGGCAGGTGAAGGCCGAACTCAACAGCCTGGACCGTGACAACACCGATCCTCAGACACACCAGGCTCTGGAAGACAAGATTAACGGCATTCTCTTTGCCGATCGGGTCGAGGAAGAACTGGAGGTGCATCATGGCTAATGTGACCCATATGAGCCGTGTCCGGCTCCATGCTGAGACGGCACCCGAAGCCCCGTCGCGCCCGGAGTATTACTCCGAGCCGGTCGCGGATGAATCGTTCGGCGTGGTGGAGAAGCCCTTGTCCCGTTGGGAGCGCCTGACCCGCATCGGAGCCTTGCGCAAGCTGTTCTTGCTGGTCTTGCTTGCTTTGATATGGGAAGGCTACGCGCGGTGGCTGGATAACCCGCTGATCTTTCCAACCTTCCTGGCGACCATGGGGGCGCTGTTCGACGGGATTGTCTCAGGCGGCCTGCTGCAGATGTCCTGGACCTCGCTGCGCGTATTGTTGGTGGGGTACGGCGTCGGCATTCTTCTCGCGTCGCTGCTGACCGTACTGGCAATCACCACCCGGATCGGGACAGATATCCTGGAAACCATGACGGCCATGTTCAATCCCTTGCCGGCCATTGCCTTATTGCCGCTCGCGTTGATCTGGTTCGGTCTCGGCGAGGCCAGTCTCGTGTTTGTGCTCGTGCATTCTGTTTTGTGGGCGGTGGCATTGAACACCCATTCCGGCTTCCTGTCGGTTTCTCCCACCTTGAAGATGGTGGGACGCAACTATGGGCTGCGGGGTCTGCGCTATGTATTCGCGATCCTGATCCCCGCCGCCTTCGCCAGCATATTGTCGGGCTTGAAAATCGGGTGGGCCTTTGCCTGGCGGACACTGATCGCCGCCGAACTCGTTTTTGGCGTCAGTTCCGGTTCCGGAGGTCTCGGGTGGTTCATTTACCAGAACAAGAACATGCTTGAAATCCCTTCCGTGTTCGCGGGCCTGTTCATGGTGATTCTGATCGGACTGCTCGTGGAAAACGTGGTCTTCAGCACGCTGGAACGCGTGACCGTGCGGCGCTGGGGGATGCAGAACTCATGATGCCCTCACGAGTGGTGCTGTAGAACCTTCAACCACGGTGCGACGACTGAATGTGGGACGCATTTCTTCAGTATCTGCCGCCTTTTCCCGCGTTCAGCCTTCTTGTGGTCACGGCCTTCCTCGGGGGCGTCATGCGAGGCTTTTCCGGCTTCGGAGCCGGGCTGCTGATCGCTCCCGTCTACGTTCTGATCATCCCCCCAAGCGATGTCGTCGTCGTGATTCTTCTGCTGAATCTCGTGACCACGCTTCCCATGTTCCGGGAGGCAAAAGCCGACGTCGAGTGGCCATTGGTGTGGCGGATCTTCTTTCCTTCGCTTCTTGGTATTCCGCTGGGTCTGGCCATGCTCCACATGGTGGATCCCGTCATATTACGGCGCGCCGTCTCGTGCATCGTCAGTCTGGTGGCGGCCTTCATGTTGGCGGGGTGGGTGTACAGAGGGGCCCGAGGTCGGGTGCAGGATGGGGTGGCGGGTGCGCTCAGCGGCTACCTGACCGCGATAGGCGGCATAGGGGGGCCGCCTCTCGTCCTGTATCTGCTTTCCGATAAAAGTATCCGCCCGACCCGCTTCCGCGCGTTCAGTCTCATCTTTTTTATGCTGTCGCAGATTGCCACTCTGGTGCCCATGATGCTGACGGGCATGTTGACGCGCTCACAGCTTGCCGTATGCGCGGCATTGTTGTTCCCGTACGTGATTGCCAACCAGCTGGGCGCGTTTCTACATCGAAAGACGGCCTCTCACCGGGAAGCCCTGGTGCGCCGTATCTGCCTTTTGTTTCTGCTTTTCATCGGCATCGTCACGCTTCTCCTCTGACGGCGCCCGGATTGATGCCGCTCGACGCTTTGCCGCCCCCGTTGCGGCGGGAGCCGCTCGTGTTGGTGTATCGGTAAATTAAATTGTAGACATTCATGTTGACATGTTGTTGAGCGCATTTGTATATTTGAATGAAGCGGTGTACCTGCTTGGTTCCGTATAGAAGGGGAACGAATGAAAAACGAGAACATGGGCGCCGGTGGAGGAGCCGGCCCATTGAGCGGATATCGGGTCATCGAACTCGGCTCCACTGTGGCAGGCCCATTTTGCGCACGCCTCATGGCAGATTTCGGCGCTGACGTCATCAAGGTCGAACAGAAAGAAGGCGATGCGGTGAGGTCCATGGGCACGCAGAAGGACGGCCGTTCGCTGTACGCTGCCTCCATTCTTCGCAACAAACGCATCATTTCCGTTGACTTGCGCCAGCAAAAAGGGCGCGACATTGTCCGCCGGCTGTGCGAGAAGGCCGACATCGTTATCGAGAATTTCCGGCCCGGCACGCTTGAGCGCTGGGGCATGGGGTACGACGAGCTCGCGCGCGCCAACCCCGGGCTCATCCTCGTGCGCATCAGTGGCTATGGGCAAGATGGCCCGTACAGTCAGCGACCGGGTTATGGCGTGGTGTGCGAAGCCATGAGCGGCATACGCGAAGTCACAGGTGATCCGGACCGCCCGCCGGCCCGGGTGGCCGTCTCCATGACGGACTACATCACCGGGTTGTATGGCGCTCTCGGCGCCGTCATGGCGGCGCTGGACCGCCATCGCACGGGCCGCGGTCAGGTCGTTGATTCAGCACTTTACGAAGCGGCATTCAGTTTCATGGAGCCGCACATCCCCGCTTATCAGCAACTCGGCCTGATCGCGCGCCGCTGCGGCTCGCGCTTGCCGGGTCACTGTCCGAACACCCTCTTCCCGACTTCAGACAATCGGTACATCCACATCACTGCAGGTTCGCAAAGCATTTACAAGCGCTTGGTGGGCGTGATGAACCGCCCTGACCTGCTGGAAGACGAACGTTTCGCCACCCCGGTGGCCCGAGCCGCTCATGAGGATGAGATGGAAGCCATCGTGTCGGAATGGACGCAACGGTACACGCTCGAGGAACTGGAACAGATATTGGGCGACGCGCTGGTGCCGGCCTCGCGCATCTTCGACATGGCCGATATTTTCAGCGACCCCCACTATCAGGCGCGAGAAATGATCGTGTCTCCGGAAGATCCTGAACTGGGGCCGGTCGCCATGGCCAACGTGGTGCCACGGTTGTCGCGTACCCCGGGGGCGGTCCGCTGGGCCGGGCACGACATCGGGCAGGATACGGAATCCGTCCTCATGCAGGAGCTCGGCCTCACTCGAGAAGCGCTCGACGCTCTACAGGCTGAAGACATCATTCATTCCCCCACCGCGGCGGTGGGGGTGCAACACGATTAAGGAGACAAGGTATGGCACGAGTTGAAATTGGTTCCCCCGTGACGGGGACGGTATGGAAGGTTGAGCGAGCCGTGGGTGACGCCGTGCAGGAAGGTGACGTCATCATGATTCTCGAGTCCATGAAAATGGAGATTCCCGTGGAAGCCACGGAAGACGGGGTGGTTGCCGAGCTGACGGTTGCGCCGGGTGATAGCGTCGAAGATGACCAGATTCTGTGTGTGGTGGAATCATGAGTGAATACGACGACACCGCGGTCCAAACTGCCCCCGTGGAGGGTGCGTCCGCTGCAGACACCGCAAACCATCCTTTCCCGGAACTGGCGTTTCGGCGCGCGGAATCCCTCAAGATGGGGGGAGAGCAGGCCATCGAGCGGCAACACCAGAATGGCCGACTCACCGTGCGCGAACGCATCCAGAAACTCACTGACCCGGGCAGTTTCCGTGAAGTGGGTACGCTGGCTGGTACGGGTACCTACGACGCCCAGAATCGACTGGTCTCCGTCACACCGGCGCCCTATGTCGCAGGCCTCGCCCGTATTGATGGTCGGCCCGTTGCCCTCGGGGGTGAAGACTTCACCGTGAGGGGCGGCACGACATTCGGCAGCACGCGTCGCAAAGGGGGCCAGGGCGGGTTCATTGAAGACCTGGCTCACCACTACCGCATTCCCCTCGTGAATTTGATCGACGGCGCGGGCGGCAGTGTGACCTCGATCAAGCGCCGCGGTCACAGCGTATTTCCGGGGGTCCATGGTTTCGAGCGTTCCGTGGAACTGCTGGGTGAAGTGCCCGTGGTCTCTGCCGTTCTGGGAACGGCAGCCGGCGGCCCCGCAGGCCGCGCGATTCTTTCGCACTTTTCCGTGATGGTGCGCGGCACCAGTCAGATTTTCGCGGCTGGCCCACCCGTGGTGAAACGTTCCCTGGGTCAGACGATCGACAAGAATGATCTGGGCGGCGCCAAGGTGGCGGTGGACACCGCCGGCACCATTCACAATTCCGCCGGTTCGGAAGAAGAGGCCTTCGAACAAATCCGCCGCTTCCTCAGCTACATGCCGAGCAATGTCTGGGAGTTGCCGCCGGTGGTGGAAACGGCAGACCCGGTCGAGCGCTGCGATGAAAAGCTGGCCACCATCGTCCCGGAGAAACGCACCCAAGCCTACAGCATGCACCGTCTGGTGCAAATGGTCATCGATCGCGACTCGGGGTTCGAGATCCGTCCGACCTACGGCAAATCGGTCATCACGATGCTGGCACGCATGGGCGGCCGCCCCGTGGGCATTATCGCCAACAATCCGATGGTGTACGGCGGGGCGATGGATGTGCATTCGGCGCGCAAGCAGATCCATTTCATGGAGCTGTGTGACACCTTCCACATTCCGCTCATTTTCTTCGTTGACGTACCCGGTTTCATGGTGGGTTTGAAGGCGGAGCAGGAGGGGACGCTGCGGGAAGGCATGCGTGCGGTCACCGTCGCCGGGAAGCTGAAGGTGCCGACCATCACACTGGTGATACGCAAGTGTTATGGCATGGCGGGCATGGCCACCTGCAATAAGAACGATATTGATCTGAAGCTGGCGTGGCCCAGTGCAGAATGGGGGTCCCTGCCGGTGGAAGGCGGTGTGGCTGCGGCCTTCCGCAAGGAGATTCAGGCGGCCGCCGACCCCGTGGCACGCGAGCGCGAAATCGAAGCCGAACTGAAGCCTTATGCATCGCCGTTCCGCACTGCCGAGGCGTTTGCGGTGGAAGAGATCATCGATCCGCGTGAGACCCGACCGGTGCTGTGCGAATTCATCGCATTGGCTGAAAAGCGTCTGCAGGCGGACGTGGGTCTGAAACCGCGTTATGGGGTACAGCCATGAAGACCAAGGTGTTGATTGCCAACCGTGGGGAGATCGCCTGCCGCATCATCCAGAGCTGCAAGCGTCTTGGTATTGCCACGGTGGCGGTGTATTCGGATGCCGACCAGGCTTCGGCCCACGTCGAGGCGGCCGACGAAGCCGTGGCCATCGGGCCGGCGTCCCCGCGTGAAAGCTACCTGGTGGCGGAGCGGGTGCTGGATGCCGCCCGGCAGACCGGGGCGACCGCCATTCACCCCGGCTACGGCTTTCTGTCGGAGAACGCGGCGTTCGCGCAATCCGTGCTGGATGCCGGTCTGGTCTGGATCGGCCCCTCGCCGCAAAGCATTTCGGCGATGGGTGACAAGGAACGTGCGCGTGAAATCGCCCGCGAAGCCGGCGTCCCCATCCTGCCGGGCAGCCGGCGTTTCTATCCCGGAGACGTCGATGGGCTGGTGCAGGCGGCGGAAGCGGTCGGCTTTCCCCTCTTGGTGAAAGCGGCCGCCGGGGGCGGCGGCATTGGCATGCGTCGTGTCGATGCGCCGGCCGACCTTGAAAGTGTGGTGACCTCCACGCAGTCAATGGCGGAAAAGGCCTTTGGGGATGGCGGCGTGTACCTCGAGCGGATGGTGGTCAACGCCCGCCATATCGAGGTACAGGTTTTCGGGTTTGGCGATGGCTCGGCCATCCATTTGTTCGACCGGGAATGCTCGGTACAGAGACGCTTCCAGAAAATCATCGAAGAGGCACCCGCACCGAATTTGCCGGCCGATTTGCGTGTTCAGCTCCATGATTGCGCGGTATCCCTTGCGCGGGCTCAGTCATACCGTGGTGCGGGTACGGTCGAATTCATTTATGACGACGACAGGCAGCAGGCCTACTTCCTGGAAATGAACACGCGCATCCAGGTTGAGCACCCTGTCACTGAGGCCGTCACGGGGGTCGATCTCGTTGCATGGCAGATTCAGCACGCACTGGGGCAACTGGAGCGTCCTCGGCAAGACCAGCTTGCGGTGCGGGGCCATGCAGTGGAGTGTCGTCTGTACGCCGAAAAACCTGAGAAAAACTTTTTCCCCGCTCCGGGTCTGATCACCGCGTTGATGTGGCCGGAGGCCATGGAAGGGCTGCGTATCGATACGGGGGTTCGCGCAGGAGACCGCATCACCCCTTACTACGACCCGATGATTGCGAAATTGATCGCACATGGCGAGGACCGAAATGCAGCCATTTCCCGCCTGAAGGCTGCGCTCGAGGGGCTTGCCATCGAAGGGTTGCATACCAATGCCAACTTCCTCGCCAACGTCATGGCCGATGAGGCCTTCAATGCCGGGGAAGTCACCACCCATTTCGTCGAGCAGTTCATGGAGCGAAGCCATGTTCCTGCATGACGAGGAAAAACCGGAAAACTGATACATCGCAGGACTGGAGAGTCCGGCAGGAGACAATGATGCACAAAAAAATGAAGCAGTTGGCGGTAGCGGTGGGGCTCGCATTCACAGCGTTCGCCCTTCCTTTCGGGGCGCACGCGGCGGATGACTTTCCCTCCAAACCACTCAAGATGTATGTCGGGTTCTCGGCAGGCAGCGCCACCGACATTGTGGGGCGCGTCGTGGCGGAAGGACTGGCCAAGCGCCTGGGCCAGCCTGTGGTGGTTGAGAACAAGGTGGGTGCGGGCGGCTCGATCGCCGCGCAGGAAACGGCCCGGTCATCGGCAGATGGCTACACCCTCCTGACCGTGTCGAGCGCGATTGCGGTCAACCCTGCGGTGTACAAGAGCGCGGGCGAAGTGCTGCCTCAGCTGGAGCCCGTCGCGCTGATCGGCAATCTGCCCACCGTTCTGATGGCGTCGAACAAGATGCCGGTCAGTACCGTGCAAGAGTTCGTGGATTACGCGAAGAAAAATCCCGGCACGGTGAATTTCGGCAGTTCGGGCATCGGAGGGTCCACCCACATGGCGATGGAAGCATTCGGCATGACGACGGGAATTCAGCTCACGCACATTCCCTATAAGGGGAACGGCCAGGCGAGCGCGGCGCTCCTGGGTAACCAGATTGATGCCATGATGGAAACCATTCTGCTGGCGGTGCCGGTGGTGACGAGTGAACGCGCCAAAGGGCTTGCCATCTCGGGAGAAAAGCGTTCGCCCTTGATCCCCAATGTGCCGACGTTCGCCGAAGCCGGGGTGCCGGAGTACAACCGCAGCCTGTTTTTCGGCGTCATGGCGCCCGCCGGGACGCCGCCTGCGCTCGTTGAAAGGCTTAACAAGGAAATCAACGCGGTGCTGGCCGAACCGTCGGTGCAGGAACGTCTCATTCAGACCGGCGGGTTGACCCTGGCAAGCAAGAGTGCGGCCGATTTCAAGAAGACACTGGAGGAAGAGGTCGCCTTGTGGAAGGAGGTGGCCAAGGGAGCGGGAATCGAACCCCAGTGACGGTTTTCCAGGGCCCGCATTGTGGTGCGCGGGCCCACCTGCTCATCCTGTTCAGAACAAATATTTCTGATACTGACGGAAGCTGTCGCGCGAGCTGCGAATGTTGGCGCGCTTGAGACGTTCCGCTTCTTCGGCGTCGCCAGCGGCCATCGCCTTCAGTATTCCCTGGTGCTGTAGCAGGCCCTGCTCGGCCCGGCCCGGGACCAGCATTAACCGGCGGATCAGCACCTTGGTGCGATCATAAATGCTCTTCATCTGGTCGGCGAGAATCACGTTCCCGGCAGCCGCCAGGGCGCGCTCTCGAAATTCATTCACACAGTCGACATAAAAGTCGAGGTCGCCGCGGTCCAGTGCTTCGCGCGCAGGCTTGCCAAAACGCTCCACCAAGTCATCCCAGGAGCCGCGCGGGGCGTTCTCGGTTGCCAGTCGGACTGCCAGGGCTTCCAGAACTTCTCGCACCTCGAACAGCGCAAACACTTCGTTCGCTTCCAACCGAGTGACGACGGCGCCCCGATTGGGGATGCGCTCGATCAGGCCGCGGTCTTCCAGCACGCCGAACGCCTCGCGGATGCGAGGGCGAGACACGCCAAACTCTTCCGTGAGGACGGCTTCACTGAGTTTGGACCCCGGGGGCAGGTCATGGTTGACGATGCGACTGCGGAGAATTTCCACAATCTCTTCCATGCTGGGACCCGAGGCGCTCGAGCCGCGAGTGCGCCCGCGGACGCTCTTCACGGATGCGGCGACGGCCCCCTTGGATTCACCTTCAGAGACCTTGGGGCTGCGTGTCTTTTGCCGCTTCTGTGCAGGGGTGGGTGTGTCCGTCATCCTGTGAGTTCCTTTTTCGGCTGCATCGGATACAAATAAGTATACTAGCCGGTCAACAAGGATAATTTTTCTCAATCAGCCGCAACATGTCCTGGTGGCGCGCGGGGTCTCCGGCCGCCACGATTCTGGGGCCGCTTTCCCGATCGAGAGGCCGGCCTTCCCAGTCGGTGATGACGCCGCCGGCGCCTTCAATGATGGGGCGGAAGGGCGCGAAATCCCATAATTTCAGCCCGGTGTCGAAAGCCACGTCAGTTCTGCCGCTGGCCAGGCGACCGTAACTCATGCAAGAGCCGCCCCAGATGCGCCAGGCGGTGGAGCGCGCACCGCGTCCAGCACGCAGGCTTCTGGCGGCGTGAAGAAGTCCGGGTTGCTGACGGAACAGAAGGCGTCTTTCAGGCTTGCGCACGGGCGGGTATGGCAGGGATGGCCGTTATATAGCGTGGGGTGGCCTTTGGCGCCCACCCAGCGTTCTCTGGTTGCGGGCAGGTCGAGCACGCCAATTACGGGTTCCCCATCCCGGAGCAGGGCGATCAAGGTACCGTAGACGGGAATGCCGGCGATGAAGGCCGCCGTGCCATCGATGGGGTCCAGCACCCAGACCAGGTCGGCATCGGCCTGAATGGAGTCTTCTTCCTCGCCCAGGATGCCGTGAGTGGGGTAGGCATCAATGATTCTTTCGCGCAGCCTGCGCTCGATCTGAGTGTCGAGCGAAGTGACGAAGCTGCGGTCAGCCTTGATCTGGCGTTGCGGCCCCTGCCGGGTGCGCATGGCCTCTGAAAGCATGGTGCCGCTTTCGTTTGCGAGTTCCAGCGAGAATTCCAGCCAATCTTTTTCGACCATGCAATGACCTGTCCGGGAGTTCCCTGTCAGTAGGAGCAAAATGTTCTGTCCCGGGCGTCTGATGCTTGCCTCAAGGTGCGCAAGATCTGCCGTGAAGAGACTTGGTTGAAACTTGAAAAGGGGAGGGCCTGATTGTAGCGGGCACGGTGCCGGAAGGGGAGTCGGCTGGTGGGCCCCAACGACTCCACACGTGACGACGAGGTGGTGGGAAGGGACCCTTTGAGCATGGAAAAATGGGCTCCAGTTCGGTGGCTGGAGCCCATTCCTTGTGGTGCCCGCTATGCGGCATTCCGGGATGGGCGGGCTCAGTGAACCGCGACATCCGGTGCAATGGCGGTTTCTGTCATGACCGCCTCGGGGGTGCGATAGCGTTCGGCCATCTTGCGCTCGTGGTCGGTCAGGATTTGAGCCTGCATGTAGGCGCCGAGATGGCGGGCGTGGGCGACGATCCGTTTGCCGAACTCGACCCGTTCTACGCTGTAGCGCTGTAGCGCCTCCTCGACGTCGTGGTTTGCCAGGGCATTGACCAAGGCGATGGCGTCGCCTGCCGCCTTGGTGACACCCATGCCGCAATGGGGGCGGGCAACAAAGGCGGCATCTCCAAGCAGGGCCACCCGGCCAAACGCGAGTTGTGACGATTCCAGATCGTATATGGGCTGGAAGAAGGGTTGCTCAGTGCGTTCGACCATTTCTGCAAACTGGGGCGCCAGCAGGCGGTGTGCGGCTTCGCGAATCTCTGCCTGCACTGCCTTGCTGATCAGGGGTGGCGGAATGCGATCCAGATGCACCTTTCCTGAATCGTCGGTCGAAAGGCGTGCAAGCTCAATTTCGTCGGCCGGTCGATACCAAACGAAGTTGTAGCGACGTTTTCCTTTTTCAAGCGTGTTGTTGAGGCCGGCGACCGGGTAACCCAGCATCTGTTCATGTGGCGGCAGACAAAAGCCGAAGCGCCCGAACAGATCGGCGTGCGTTTTTGCAGATAAGGCACTCTCTTCGATGAGGCCGCGCCACGCGATGTAGCCGGCATACTGGCGCTCTGCTTCGGGCAGAAATTGATTTCTCACACACGACCGGATGCCATCGCAACCGATCAGCATGTCGCCCCGAGCATGTGTGCCATCAGCAAATTCGGCAACGACTTCATCTTCCACATGCAGCACGCGCACCAGCTGCTTGCCGGTGTGATAGTGATCGGCAGGGAAGCTAGATTTCAACAATGAGTAGAGTCGTCCCCACGCGGTGAGAATCTGGGGGTAGGCGTACTCGCCGATTACCGAGCCGTCTTGTCCCAGCGTGATACGACCGGGTACGGAAACCCCCAATTCGCTGTCCGCGTTGATGCCGATCATTCTGAAGGCTTCGGCAAGTTCCTCATGGGTGACGACCCCTGCACCCCGTTCCGATAGCGCTTCGGCGACGCGTTCGTAAATGTCGACTTGCCAGCCGGCTTTATGCAGGAGTGCGGATCGTGCCTATATTCTCGACCAAGGCGTGATCGTTCATTCGGA
>JAJUGH010000056.1 GCA_029268265.1 Alcaligenaceae bacterium
ATGGGTGGAGCGCCACGTTCTGGGCGTGGTCGCCAGGCAGGCCGCCGCCATGCGCTGGTGTCTGCTGCTGGCGGCTCTGTCCGGGGTTCTGGCGATTGCCCTGTGGCACTTTGCGGCGATTGACGACATGCGTCGCGCCCTTACGCTCTACCAGGCGGGGCAATAGTTCGAGCTTTTTCCAACCATCACAAAGAGGGGTTCAGCATGCATGCGCAGCACCAAAAGCAAGAAATGCAGCAAGCAGGCTTTTCGCTGGTCGAGGTATCCATTGTCATGGCCATCATCCTGCTGCTGGCCATCATCGCCATCCCCACCGTGCAGGCCTACGTCGTTGAAAGCAAGGTGCCCAAGGTCGGTGAAGAACTGGCCCGATTCATTCTGCATACGCGCGTCAATGCCGCCGGCGGCAGCGCGACGCCGTATGGCGGCATTGCGACCAATAACCTTGCCAACATGCTGCGCGATTCCAGCGTTTTCTCGATCTCCGGCAACGCTTCGTCGCCGACCGTGCTGCATGGGCTCGGAACGGATGGGCAGGCCAACGTCGCCGAGGCGGAGGCGGGGTCTGCCTTCACCATCACGCTTTCGAAGGTGAACCACGCGGCGTGTCCCTCGATCGCGTCCGTATTGCAGCGGGTGTCGGACACGATCGTGCTCACGCCCGAAGGCGGCGCGTCCGCCGTCATCAAAGATGCAGACACCCCCTATAGTGCCCTCGATACCGAAATGCGGTGCAGCCATGGCGACAAGAACACCTTTGTCTTCACGGTGGGCTGAAGACGGCGGGGCGCAGCCGGAACTGCGTCCGAAGCCCGCAGCGATGCGGCTCCTGAGAGGGCGACAATGCGCGCAGCGCGGTTTTGCATTGCTGGAATTTGCGCTGGCCGCGTTGCTGGCCATGCTGCTGGCCACCTGGGGGGTGCAAGCCCTGGTCAATCGCATGAACGACGCCCAGGCACAAGCGGCCGCCGTGTGGATGCAGGCGATACACAAAGCGGCGCTAGCGTACATCCAGCGCCATGGGCACGATATCCAGGCGGCCGTGGGCAGCGATGCGCTGGCGCATCACGGCTATGCCGACTGGCGCGCTCCCACTCTGACTGAGCTTGTGCAGGCTGGCTTGCTGTCGGCGGGTACACCCGATTCCACCCGCCTGACAGGCGCGGCGCGTGTCAGCGTATGGCATCGAGGTGACTGCCCCGGCGAGGCATGCGTCATTGAGGCGCTGGTTTTCGGTGAACGGCCTCTGCGGCACGAGCGCAGCCATGTCGTTGATGCGGCCATGACGGCGCAATGGCTGCTTGCGGCGGACGGGCGCGGCGGGGCAGTACACCCCCGGGATCCGACGCGCATACGCGGGCCGGCGTTCGCATTTACCAGCGTCTTGCCCGATGGGCGCACTCTGCCGGTCGGCACGGTGGGGATGGCTGTAACGGGAGATCACCATGCGCTGTGGGATTTTCTGCGTGTCAGAGACCAGCGCGACCCGCAATTCCAGGGCGATCTCTCGGCTGCCGGCCACATTCGCAGCAACGCCGATGTCGAGGCGGCGGGCCAGCTTGTGGTGTCCACGCATCATCGGGAAGGCGATGAGTGCCTTACCGACAACGCGATCGTCCATGAGGTGGCGGGTGGTCTGCTGGTATGTCGCGATGGTTGGTGGAGGTCTGTGAGTCGTACCGGCGGCGGCGCTTACGCCTACAACACCTTGCATGGTTGCCGCAGCGCAGATGGCGTGAGCACTGTGAATCCCATCACGAATTATTGCGGCTGCCCAAGCTACGCACAGGCTCTTCCCATCTTTGATTCCGGCCCGCGCCCGGGGACGGAAGGACGGCAGCTGGCTTATCTCTGTGTGGGTTGATGGGTATAATCAGGGGTTCCGCATGCACCGAGCATACTGCTGCAATGAAGACCTCCGAGATACGCCAGAAGTTTCTTTCCTTTTTCGAATCGAAGGGGCACCAGATCGTTGCCTCTTCATCGCTCGTGCCGGGCAATGATCCCACGTTGCTCTTCACCAATTCCGGCATGGTGCAGTTCAAGGATGTCTTCACGGGCGCCGAAACCCGGCCTTATGCCCGCGCCACAACGTCGCAGCGTTGCGTACGTGCGGGCGGCAAGCACAACGACCTCGAGAACGTTGGCTATACAGCGCGCCACCACACGTTCTTCGAGATGCTCGGCAACTTCAGCTTCGGCGACTACTTCAAGCGCGACGCCATCCAGTACGCGTGGGAATTGCTCACCACGGTGTACGGGCTTCCGGCCGAAAAGCTCTGGGTCACCGTCTATAAAGACGATGATGAAGCCTATGACATCTGGGCGAAGGAAGTCGGGGTGCCGGTTGAACGCATCATTCGCATCGGCGACAACAAGGGCGCACCGTACGCGTCGGACAACTTCTGGCAGATGGCGGATACCGGCCCCTGCGGCCCCTGTTCCGAGATCTTCTACGACCACGGTCCAGACGTCTGGGGTGGCCCTCCCGGATCCCCTGAAGAAGACGGCGACCGCTATATCGAGGTCTGGAACCTGGTGTTCATGCAGTTCAATCGGGATGCGTCAGGCACGCTCACGCCGCTGCCCCGGCCGTGTGTGGACACCGGCATGGGGCTCGAGCGCATCGCGGCCGTGTTGCAGGCCGTTCAGTCGAACTACGAAATCGATCTTTTCCAGAAGCTGATCGCGGCGGCTGCGCGTGAAACCGGTGTGTCGTCGCTGGAAGACAATTCGCTGAAGGTGATTGCCGACCATATCCGGGCGTGCAGCTTCCTCATCGTGGATGGCGTGATCCCCAGCAATGAAGGCCGGGGTTACGTGCTGCGCCGTATCGTGCGCCGCGCTCTGCGTCATGGCCACAAGCTGGGCATGCAGAAGCCGTTCTTTTACCGCCTCGTCGCCGACCTCGTGGCCGAGATGGGCGAGGCTTATCCGGAACTGGCCCGGCAGCAGGCACGTGTCGAACAGGTGCTGCGCCAGGAAGAGGAGCGTTTCATCGAGACGCTCGAGCATGGCATGAAGATTCTGGAAGCCGCGCTGGCGGCCATTCCGGAAGGCGGTGTGCTCGACGGGCAGACACTTTTCGCTCTCTATGACACCTACGGATTCCCCGTCGACCTCACCGCGGACATCTGCCGCGAGCGCGGCGTAGGCGTGGACCAGGAAGGTTTTGATGCCGCCATGCAGCGCCAGCGCGAGCAGGCTCGCGCGGCAGGCAAGTTCAAGGCCGCTGAAGGCCTGAGCTACGAAGGCGACGCGACCCGTTTCGAAGGCTACGAATCCCTCCAGCTGCAAGCCAAGGTGGCGGCACTGTATGTGGACGGTACGTCCGTCGACGCGATCCACCAGGGCGACAAAGCCATTGTGGTCCTCGACTCCACGCCCTTCTATGCCGAGTCCGGCGGGCAGGTCGGAGACACGGGTGTGCTGTCTGGGGAGTCGCTGCGTTTCTTCGTGGCCGACACTCAGAAGATCCAGCCGGGTGTCTTCGGGCACCACGGCGAGCTGCAGGAAGGGCAGCTTCGGGTGGGTGACACCGTTCAGGCGCAGGTCGACACGGTGCATCGTGTCCACACCATGCGCAATCATTCCGCCACCCACCTCATGCACAAGGCCTTGCGTGAAGTGCTGGGTGACCACGTTCAGCAGCGTGGTTCGCTGGTGGACGCCGAAAAGACGCGTTTCGACTTTGCTCACGACGCGCCCATGACGCCCGAGCAAATCGCCGAGGTCGAACGCATCGTCAACGAAGAGATCTTGCAGAACCACCCAACCGGCGCCCAGCTCATGAGCTACGACGAGGCGGTGCAGGGTGGGGCGGTTGCCTTGTTTGGCGAAAAATACGGAGACGTGGTCCGCGTGCTGGATATCGGTACGTCGCGCGAGCTGTGCGGCGGCACCCACGTTGCCCGCACCGGTGACATTGGTCTGTTCAAGATCGTGTCCGAAGGCGGTGTGGCGGCCGGCGTGCGCCGAGTGGAAGCCATCACGGGCGCGAACGCTCTGGCATGGGTGCAACAGGTCAATGACACCTTGTTGCGGGCAGCCGCAAGCGCGAAAGCCCAGCCGACCGAACTCGTAGAGCGTATCGGCATGCTGCAAAGCCAGGTCCGTACGCTGGAGCGCGAGCTTGACCGGCTCAAGAGCAAGCAGGCCGCATCAGTGGGGAGCAACCTGGCTGACCAGGCAATCGATCTCGACGGGCGGTCCAAGCTGCTTGTTGCGAGCCTCAGTGGCACCGATCCCAAAGCCCTCAGAGGCATGGTTGACCAGCTGAAAGACAAGCTGAAATCGGCGGTGGTGCTGCTTGCCGCCGTGGCCGATGACAAAATCAGTCTTGTTGCGGGCGTCACCCCGGATCTCGTTGACAGGGTGAAGGCGGGTGAGCTCGTCGGCATGGTTGCCGGCCAGGTAGGCGGCAAGGGCGGCGGTCGGCCCGATATGGCGATGGGCGGCGGTACCAACGTGGCCGCACTGGCGGATGCCACCGCCGGCGTGGACAGCTGGGTTCGCGAACGTCTGGGCCAACAGGTACAGGCATGACCACGCCCGCGGAACTCCCGGATCCTGATGCGGAGGTCGATGCTTCGGGCTTGAAGTGCCCGCTGCCGATCCTGCGAGCGAAAAAGGCCCTGGCCCAGATGCAATCGGGTCAGGTCCTGAAGGTCGTCACCACCGACCCGCACGCCGCGCGCGACTTCCAGGCGTTCTGCACCCAGACCGGCAACGTCCTGCTGGCCCAGTCGGAACAGGGCGCCGCGGTCTCACATTTTTTGCGGCGCCGTTAAATTGCGGCGGCACGCTGTTGTATGTTTCCTAACGCTGCACTGTCCGCCGTCAGCTTCATTGCTGCGACGGCGCGATAAGTGCTAGAATCTTCTGTTTTTCACAACACTATCAAAGGATTACCATGGTTGTAATTCGTCTGGCCCGCGGCGGCTCGAAGAAGCGCCCCTTTTACAATGTCGTTGCTGCTGATTCCCGCAATCGCCGCGATGGTCGTTTCATCGAGCGTCTGGGCTTTTACAACCCCGTCGGCAAGGAAGGCGTTGAGAACGTTCGTCTCGCCCTTGATCGCGTGAACTACTGGGTCGAGAGCGGCGCTCAGCTGTCTCCCGCCGTGGCACGCCTGCTCAAGCAATACAACGCTGCGCAAACCGCTGCCTAAGTCGCCACACATACTGTAGTTGTCAGTCGTGTCGCGGCCAGATTCAGCCATCGAGGCGCCCATGCCGGACGACCTGGTCGAGCTCGGCCGCGTGGTCGACGCCTATGGTCTGAGGGGCTGGGTGAAGATACAGCCTCACGCGGCCGGTTCAGCCGCGTTGCTCAACGCCCGCAGTTGGTGGCTGCGCCGGCCTGTCGCGCCCATCAAGGCGGGGCAAGCCGAATTGCCGCCGGCATGGCAGGTTAAAGTGATCAAGAGCCGGAGCCAGGGCAGCACGATCGTCGGCAACCTGGCGGGCGTCCTTGACCGCGATCAGGCGCTTGCTTTGCGCGGGTGTACCGTCTGGGTGTCCCGGGCCTCGTTTCCGGCCCCGGAAGACGACGAATATTATTGGGTCGACCTCATCGGTTGCACCATTTACGGCGAAGAGGACGGCAACAGCGTTCTCCTCGGAGTCGTTGCAGATGTGATGGACAACGGTGTGCATGCCGTGCTTCGTGTAGCGCGCCAGACACTGGACGAACACGGCGCAGCCGCCCCGGTGCTTGACACCAAGGGTCGCCAGGTGGAGCTGCTGGTTCCATTCGTGGCGGCGCACGTGCACACCGTCGACCTTGCCAACCGGCGCCTGGACAGCAACTGGCCGCCTGATTTCTGATCCGCGCGGTCGGGAGCTTCCATGCGTATCGACATCATTTCTTTGTTCCCCGACATGTTCTCCGTGGTCGGGGATCTCGGCGTGACCGGTCGGGCGCGCCGCATGGGTCTGTGGTCCATGCATACCTGGAACCCCCGCGATTTCACGCAAGACGTCCATCGTACGGTCGATGATCGGCCCTATGGCGGCGGCCCCGGCATGGTCATGCTGGCTGAACCGCTGGAGCAGACGCTGGACGCCGCACTGCATGCCAGGAGGCAGCCGATCGTAGAGCAGCCCGCCTCGCCGCCCATCGCAGAGTCCGCCTCGCCGCCGATCGCAGAGCCCGCCCCGCAGCCGGACATGCCGGATGCAACACATTCGTCGACTGCTGAGAAAGGCGATGTCCCCATCATCCTGATGAGCCCAACCGGCCGTCGCTTTGATCAGGCCATGGCACAGGAGCTGGCCGCCAGTGCCGGAGCGGTAATGATTTGCGGCCGTTACGAGGGCATTGATCAACGCTTCATCGATCGGCGCGTGACGCACGAGGTCTCGCTTGGCGACTTCGTGTTGTCCGGTGGTGAAATTGCAGCGCTGGCCTGCATCGATGCCGCTGTCCGCCTATTGCCGGGCGCATTGAACGATGATGATTCGGCGCTTCAGGACTCCTTCAACGAAGCCACGAGCGGCCTGCTGGATAGTCCACACTACACGCGCCCCGAAGTGCACCGCGGCTTGGCGGTGCCGGAGGTGCTGCTCTCAGGTCACCACGCCCACCTTTCCACATGGCGTCGTGAGCAATCGCTGGCGCTGACGTCTCGTCGCCGCCCCGATCTGATCGAGGCGGCCCGGCGGGCAGGGCGTTTGAGCAAGAAGGACGAAGCCTTTCTGCAGAAGCTCGGTCACAATCACTGAGTTACCAAGCTGCTCCCGGCTACACGGAGTGCTCCCGGTCAGACGGCGCCGGGAGACTCCTTCGGCTGTTCCGGCGACCTAGGCCACTGGAAGCTTTTCCAGCTGCTCGCGCACCCGGGCGAGTGTCTCGCCGAACTGCACCACGCGCTGCTTTTCCTGTTCCACGACCTTTGCAGGGGCTCGCTGCACGAAGCTTTCGTTCGACAGCTTGCCCTGAGCCTTGGCGATCTCGCCTTCCAGGCGCTGGACTTCCTTGTCCAGACGCGCCCGTTCGGCTTCAACGTCGATCTCAACGTGCAGCATCAGCTCGGTCGTGCCGACGATCTGGACGGGTGCCCCGAGTTGCGGGAGCTCGTCCACAATCTGGGCCTCGCTCAGGCGGGCGAGTGCCTTCAGATACTCGCGATTGCGCGTCAGTGCATCAGCGTCGCCACGTGCAATCAGCGGCACGCGTTCAGCCGGCGACAGATTCATCTCGCCTCGTAGTGCGCGCACGGCCTCGACCTGTGCCTTCAGCTGGGCGACCTGCGCCTCAGCTTCGGCGTCGATTGCCGCAGCATTGCTGCGCGGATAGGGCTGCACGCTGATGCTGGTTTCCTGATCCGGCCGGCGCTTGCCCGCGACCACCGACACCTTCTGCCACAGCTCTTCCGTAATGAACGGAATGATCGGGTGCGCAATACGCAGCACGGCTTCCAGAACCCGGATGAGGGTGCGGCGCGTGCCCAGCTGCTGTGCCGGCGTTCCGCCCTGTAGCTGCACCTTTGCCAGTTCGACGTACCAATCGCAGTATTCGTCCCACACGAAGTGGTAGATGGCGTTGGCGATGTTGTCGAAGCGGAAGTCGGTGAACCCGCGCTCTACATCGGCTTCCAGACGCTGCAGCTGGCTGATGATCCAGCGGTCGGCAAATGACGTTTCCGCCTTGATCTGGACGCCCTCGTGCTCGATGGTGTCGTGTTCGAGCGCGTGGCCTTCCGTGTTCATCAGCACATAGCGGGTAGCGTTCCACAACTTATTGCAGAAATTGCGGTAGCCCTCGCAACGCTTCAGATCGAAGTTGATGTTGCGGCCCAGCGTGGCATAAGCCGCCATGGTAAAGCGCAAGGCATCGGCGCCATACGCGGGAATCCCTTGCGGGTAATCCTTGCGGGTCTTCTTGCGTATGCTTTCGGCCTGCTTCGGGTTCATCAGCCCGGTGCTGCGTTTCTGGAGCAGAGTTTCGAGATCCACGCCCTCGATGAGGTCCACCGGGTCGATCGTGTTGCCCTTGGACTTGCTCATCTTCTTGCCTTCCATGTCGCACACGAGGCCGTGCACGTAGACGTCGCGGAAGGGTACCTGGCCGGTCATATGCATGCTCATCATGACCATGCGTGCCACCCAGAAGAAGATGATGTCGAATCCCGTAACCAGCACGCTCGAAGGCAGGTAGCGCTCGAGTTCCGGCGTGTTTTCGGGCCAGCCCAGGTCGGTGAAGGGTACCAGCGCAGAAGAAAACCACGTGTCCAGCACGTCTTCATCGCGGCGCAGTTCGCCCGTGATACCGGCCTCGTCCGCCTTCCGGCGGGCTTCTTCTTCGTTGCGGGCCACGATAATGCTGCCGTCTTCGGCATACCAGGCCGGAATCTGGTGTCCCCACCAGAGCTGCCGGGAAATACACCAATCCTGAATGTTGTTCAGCCACTGGTTGTAAGTGGTCGTCCAGTTTTCCGGATGGAAACGCACGCGACCATCCGATACGACTTCAAGGGCGACATCGGTGATGCTCTTTCCGGGATGCAGCGTGCCTTCGGGCGCTGGCTTGCTCATGGCGACAAACCACTGGTCGGTCAGCATGGGTTCGATCACCGTGCCGGTGCGATCGCCGCGCGGCACCATGAGCTTGTGCGGCTTCACCCCTTGAAGTACCCCGGCGGCTTCCAGATCGGCCACCACGCGTTTACGCGCCTCGAAGCGGTCGAGGCCGCGGTAGGCCTCCGGTGCGTTCTCATTGATGTGGGCGTCGAGCGTCAGGATGCTGATGCTTTCAAGTCCGTGGCGCTGGCCGACGGCATAGTCGTTGAAGTCATGCGCCGGGGTCACCTTCACCACACCGGTGCCGAATTCCCGATCCACGTAGTCGTCGGCGATGATGGGGATCTCGCGACCCACCAGGGGCAGTGTGACCGTCTTGCCGATCAGATGAGCATAGCGTTCGTCTTCGGGATGGACCATGACGGCCACGTCACCGAGCATGGTTTCGGGCCGCGTCGTGGCGACCACCAGCGCATCGAGGCCTTCGACCGGTTCCGTCAGGGGGTAGCGGATCTCCCACATGCGGCCGTCTTCTTCCTCGCTTACGACTTCCAGGTCGGAGACGGCGGTGCCCAGTACCGGATCCCAGTTCACCAGCCGCTTGCCACGGTAGATGAGGCCCTGCTCGTACAGGCGGACGAACACTTCCGCCACGCCGCGCGAGAGCCGCTCATCCATGGTGAAGTATTCCATGTCCCAGTCGCAGGAAGCGCCTAGCCGGCGGAACTGCTGGGTGATGGCGCCACCGGATTTTTCCTTCCATTCCCATACCTTGCCCACGAAGGCTTCGCGGCCCAGATCGTGCCGCGAAATATTCTGGGCATCGAGCTGGCGCTCGACCACGATCTGCGTGGCGATGCCGGCGTGGTCGGTTCCGGGGATAAGAGCCGTGTCGTCGCCCCGCATGCGGTGGTAACGTGCCAGGCCGTCCATCACGGTCTGGTTGAAGGCATGGCCCATGTGCAGCGTGCCCGTCACATTGGGAGGGGGAAACTGAATAACGAAGGGGCGGCTTTCGACGCCTTCGGGCGGAGACACGTGCCGGCCAGCACTGAAGTAGCCGCTACGTTCCCAGCGCGCATACCAGCGCGATTCGAGTTCCTGGGGTTCGAAGCTTTTGGAGAGCTGATCGGGGGTCGGTTCTGTCTGAGTCGTCATGGTTAAATGTTGGTGGCGATGGCTCGCGCCGCAGCGTAAGTGTCGACTTGTGCGGTAAATCGCAGGAGTCCGAGGATTCCCCTATTTTATGATGGAGTGGCGAAGGCGGGGCGTGCTAAAATGCCCGGTTATCATTAGAAGCTGCGAAGTGCTTGTTTTCATTCAGGAATCAGGGCTTCCTTGCTTCATTCACCTGTCCAAACCATTACGGAATCTCAATGGCCATTGAACGCACTCTCTCCATCATCAAGCCCGACGCAGTCGCCAAGAACGTCATCGGTCAGATCGTCTCCCGCTTCGAGCAGGCCGGCCTGAAGGTTGTCGCCGCCCGTCTGATGCAGCTGTCGCGTACCGACGCCGAGCGTTTCTACGCCGTGCACAAAGAGCGTCCCTTCTTCAAGGACCTCGTCGACTTCATGATCTCCGGTCCCGTATTCGTGCAGGTGCTGGAAGGTGAAAACGCCATTGCGCGCAACCGTGAGCTCATGGGCGCCACCGACCCCAAGAAGGCTGACGCCGGCACCATCCGCGCCGACTTCGCCGACAGCATCGATGCCAACGCCGTACACGGCTCCGATGCTCCTGAAACCGCTGCCGTGGAAATCGCTTTCTTTTTCCCCGAAAGCAACATCCACAGCCGCTGATCTCTGAAACGGGCGCCTACGCTGCGCCCGTCTACCGCCATGCCTACCGTTATCTCTCGTCCCAACCTGCTCGGAATGGATTCGTCCTCACTCGCTTCAATGGTGGAGCAGTGGGGCGGTAAACCGTTTCGCGCCAAGCAGTTACAGCGTTGGGTCCATCAGCGGGGCGTGGCGGAGTTTGACAGCATGACGGACCTGGCGCGTGATTTCCGCCAGTCGCTGAGTGAGCGCTGTGTCATCGCGGCGCCCAACGTCTCCACCGAGCACCTTTCGGCTGACGGCACGCGCAAGTGGCTATTCGATGTCGGTATGGGCAACGCGGTGGAAACCGTGTTCATCCCCGAAGACGATCGCGGCACGTTGTGCATATCGAGTCAGGCGGGCTGCACCGTTGCGTGCCCGTTCTGCTCCACCGGCTATCAGGGGTTCAACCGCAACCTGACTGCTGCAGAAATCATTGGTCAGCTGTGGCATGCCCGCCGGGTTCTTCAGCAGGATATCGCCTCGGCCCGCTTGCCGGGAGGCGAGCCGGCTGCGCCGGAGCGGGTCGTGAGCAACGTGGTGATGATGGGCATGGGTGAGCCCCTGCTCAATTACGATCAGGTGCTGACTGCCTTGCGTCTCATGCTTGACGACAACGCCTACGGGCTGTCGCGGCGGCGCGTTACCGTGTCTACTTCGGGCGTGGTCCCGATGATGGACCGCCTGGCTCGCGATTGTCCGGTGGCTCTGGCCGTCTCGCTGCATGCGCCCAACGATGAACTGCGCGACCGCCTCGTGCCGCTCAACCGCAAGCACCCGCTGCGCGAGCTGCTTGACGCCTGCAATCGGTACCTCGAGCATGCGCCGCGGGACTTCATCACTTTCGAATACATCATGCTCGACGGCATCAACGATGCCGACGAACACGCGCGCCAGCTCATCGAAATTGCGGGTCAGGTTCGCTGCAAGTTCAACCTGATTCCGTTCAACCCCTTCCCGCAGTCGGGGCTGAAGCGCTCGCCGTCGCATCGCGTGCGGCTCTTTTCACAAATACTCATGGATGCCGGCGTCGTCACGACTGTGCGCAAGACGCGCGGTGATGACATTGCGGCCGCTTGCGGCCAGCTTGCCGGTGACGTCAAGGACAGAACGCGCATCGAGCAGCGGCTGCCCAATCGCGGCACGATCAATATTGGGAGCATGGATGACTGATCCGGTGCTTGAAGAAAAAGACAAAGAGACAATCGCATCGGGGCCTGTTACCGCTGGGGTGGGCGCGACGCTGCGCAGCCTCCGCGAAGCGCGTCGGATTTCCATCAGCGAAGCATCGCAACGCCTGAAGTACTCCGTTCGGCAGATTACGGAACTGGAAGACGAAAACTGGGAAAAGCTTCCCGGCGGCGTGGCGTTGCGCGGTTTCGTACGCAACTATGCCCGTTATCTGGACGCGGACGTCGACTCAGTCCTGGCGTTGCTTGATAATCAGATCGGACCCACGGCTCCATCCAGCGTGATGGCTGTGCCGGCCGGGCCGGCACGGGTTCAGGGCGACGCTGCCTTGCCCGTGGCCCACGAGGCATCGCACCGACCGTGGGGCTGGTTCTTTATTATTCTGGCCATATTGGTGATTGCCGCCTTTTATGCGATTGACCGCGGCTGGGTGCCGGAATCATGGCTGGTATTCGACTGGCTCAAGGCCATAGCGAACAATGAATGACACCTCTCTTCCGCCCTCGGCACCTTCCCCTGTCGGAGCATCGGCGCGCAAGCTGACCCGCCAGGCGCAGGTGCGCTGGGGCGACCGCATCGTTCGGGTCGGCGGCGATGCGCCGGTCGTGGTTCAGTCCATGACGAATACCGATACGGCCGACGTGATCGGGACGGCGATCCAGGTCAAGGAGCTCGCCATGGCGGGCTCCGAGGTCGTGCGCATCACGGTGAATACGCCCGAAGCGGCCCAGGCCGTTCCCGCCATTCGGGAGCAGCTGGATCGCATGGGCGTCGATACGCCGCTGGTGGGCGACTTCCACTTCAACGGCCACAAGCTGTTGACGCAATTCCCGGAGTGCGCCCAGGCGCTCTCCAAGTACCGTATCAACCCCGGCAACGTAGGCGGCGGAAAGAAGCGCGATGACAACTTCGCGCAGATGATCGAAGTGGCTTGTCGCTATGGCAAGCCTGTGCGCATCGGCGTCAACTGGGGCAGCCTCGATCATGAACTCATGGCGCGCATGATGGACGACAACAGTCGCCGTGAGAGCCCCTGGGAGGCTGCGGCGGTCATGCGCGATGCGCTGGTCACTTCGGCCATCGACAACGCACGGCGCGCGGAAGAACTCGGTTTGCCGCCTGACGCCATCATTCTTTCCTGCAAGGTCAGCCACGTGCAGGACCTGATCACGGTTTATCGTGATCTTTCCGCGCGCTGCGATTACCCCCTGCACCTTGGGCTCACCGAAGCCGGCATGGGCAGCAAGGGTATCGTGGCATCCACGGC
>JAJUGH010000057.1 GCA_029268265.1 Alcaligenaceae bacterium
CGGCGACACGTCCACCAACGACTCCTTCATCATCATGGCGAGCGGCCAAAGCGGGCTGGCGGTGAACAGCGCCGACGACGCCCACTACCCGGCCCTGTTCCAGGCCCTGGCGGATGCGGCCTTGGAGCTGGCGCAAAAGATCGTGCGCGACGCCGAAGGTGCCACCAAGTTCATCACGGTGCAGGTGGAAGAAGCGGGCAATGCGCAAGAGGCTCTCAAGGTGGCCTACGCCATTGCGCACTCACCGCTCATCAAAACGGCCTTTTACGCCTCCGACCCCAATCTGGGCCGCATACTGTGCGCGGTGGGCTATGCGGGCATAGAAGATCTCGATGTGTCGCGCACGCGCCTGTGGTTGGGCGACACCCTGGTGTCGAGCGATGGCGGGCGCCACCCCGCTTATACCGAGGAAGACGGTCAGCGCATCATGAAGGAAGCCGAGATCACGGTGCGCATTGCGCTGGGGCGCGGCGAACACAAGGAAACGGTGTACACCTGCGACTTCTCGCATGAGTATGTGAGTATCAACGCGGACTACCGTTCCTAGGGACCCGGCGCCTTGACCGGCGCCAACTATCCAACTAAAATCATGAGCTTGGCATTTTTCGCCAAGGCATTTTATTTAGGAATTCCCACATGTACGCGGTCATAAAAACCGGCGGCAAGCAGTATCGCGTTGCAGCTGGCCAAAAACTGAAGATAGAACAGATACCGGCAGACATTGGGCAAGAAATTTCGCTCGACCAGGTGTTGTCGGTTGGCGAAGGCGACCAGCTTCAAATCGGTACGCCTTTTGTCAGCGGCGCCACGGTCAAGGCTACCGTTCTTGCACAAGGCCGCCATCCCAAGGTCAAGATTTTCAAGATGCGCCGTCGCAAGCACTACCAGAAGCGTCAGGGCCATCGTCAGAATTTCACCGAAGTGCGTATCGACGCCATCACGGCCTAACGCACATCAGGTAAACAGGAGTTAAACATGGCACAGAAGAAGGGCGGCGGCTCTACGCGTAACGGTCGCGACTCAGAAGCCAAACGGCTTGGAGTCAAGGCATACGGCGGCGAACTGATCCCCGCTGGTTCCATCATTGTTCGTCAGCGTGGCACGCAGTTCCACCCGGGCGTGAACGTGGGCATCGGCAAAGATCACACGCTGTTCTCGCTGGTAGACGGCAAGGTCAAGTTCCACATCAGTGGCGCACTGAAAAAGCGTACCGTTTCGGTCGTTCCCGCCGAGTAATCACCGGCGAAAACGCAGCTTCAAAGAGCCTCGCCCCTGCGGCGGGGCTTTTTGTTTTTGATTAGAATAAGTTTTCTCTCCAAGGTAGTGGGCTCATGAAGTTCGTCGACGAAGCAACCATAGAAGTCATTGCCGGCAAAGGCGGCAATGGCGCGGCAAGCTTTCGCCGCGAAAAGTTCATTCCGAAGGGCGGGCCCGACGGCGGAGACGGCGGTCGCGGCGGCAGCATTTTTGCGGTGGCCGATCGCAATATCAACACGCTCGTCGACTTCCGCTACGCGCGCCTGCACCGCGCCAAAAACGGTGAAAACGGGCGGGGTTCCGATCAGTACGGGGCGGCAGGTGCGGACATCACTCTGAGAGTGCCGGTCGGCACCATGATCCACGACGCCGAAACCGGCGAACTGCTGCACGACCTGAATCGTCATGGCCAGAAGATCACGCTTGCGGCGGGCGGCCAGGGCGGCTTGGGCAACCTGCATTTCAAATCCAGTACCAACCGCGCACCGCGCCAGTCCACGCCCGGCAAGGAAGGCGAGCAGCGCCGGCTGCGGCTCGAACTGAAGGTGCTGGCCGACGTCGGCTTGCTGGGCATGCCGAACGCCGGCAAGTCCACGCTGATCAGCAAGGTATCGAATGCGCGGCCGAAGATTGCCGACTACCCCTTCACCACCCTGCATCCCAACCTTGGAGTGGTGCGCACCTCCGAAAGCCGTAGCTTCGTCATTGCCGATATTCCCGGCCTCATCGAAGGGGCATCGGAAGGCGCGGGCCTGGGCCACCTGTTCCTGCGCCACTTATCGCGTACGCGTGTGCTGCTGCACATTATCGACGTGTCCTCGCCCGACCCCGAGTTCGATGCCATCGAGCAGGCGGCGGCCGATGCCCGGGCCATCGTCGAGGAACTGCGCCGCTATGATGCCTCGCTCTACGAAAAGCCCCGCTGGCTGGTGCTGAACAAGCTAGACATGGTCGAAGACCCCGAAGCTGCGCAACGGCGGCTTTGCGAGTTGCTCGGCTGGGAAGGCCCCGTGTATACCATCTCCGCCATGACGGGCGAAGGCACGCAGGCATTGGTGTGGGCTTTGCAGGACTGGCTCGATGCCGAGAAGCAACGTGAGAACATCGAACAGGACAAGCTCGCGGGCGTCCATGTCGAAGACGATCCCCGCTTCGACCCCGAACGCCACCAGCCTGAAGATTTCCAGTCTGGTGATTCCGGGCCGGACGACCGAGCCGGCACTGACCGCCAGTAGCCGCTGATTTCCGCCTGCATTCCATGGACACGACCCTCGCCTCATCCGGCACCATGCTCGAACTCACCGACACCGTTCCCGTTGCCAGCCAGGCTCGCCGCCTGGTGGTGAAGGTCGGATCCTCGCTTGTCACCAACGAAGGCAAGGGGCTGGACCTGCAAGCGGTGGAACAGTGGGCGCGGCAGATCGCCGCGCTGCGGGCCTCGGATCGCGAGGTGGTTCTCGTCTCGAGTGGAGCGATTGCCGAAGGCATGGCAAGACTGGGATGGCCACGCCGCCCGAGCGCCATGCACGAACTGCAGGCCGCCGCCGCGGTCGGGCAAATGGGCCTGGTGCAGGCGTACGAGGCCGCGTTCGCGCGGCACGGGATACGCACCGCCCAGATCCTGCTTACCCATGAAGACCTCTCAGACCGCCGTCGCTACCTCAACGCGCGCAGCACGCTCTACACGCTGCTCGCCCTGGGCGTAGTGCCGATCGTCAACGAAAACGACACGGTGGTCACCGATGAAATCCGTTTGGGCGACAACGACACGCTGGGCGCATTGGTCACCAATCTCATCGAAGCTGAGACACTGGTCATCCTGACCGACCAGTCCGGCCTCTACACCGCCGATCCTCGCAGGGACGCGTCTGCGGAACTGATCACGGTGGCCCGTGCCGGCGACCCTGAACTCGAACGCATGGCGGGCGGATCGGGCACTGCCATCGGCACCGGCGGCATGCTCACCAAAGTGTTGGCCGCAAGGCGTGCCGCCAACAGCGGCGGGCACACCATCATTGCCAGTGGCCGCGAGCCCGACGTGCTCGAGCGGCTCGCCGGCGGCGAACGTATCGGCACCGAACTGCGCGCCCTGCTGCCCATCCGCTCGGCCCGCCAGCGCTGGCTTGCCAACCATCTGCGACTCCGTGGCCGCGTCACAGTGGACCAGGGGGCCGCACGCGCCCTGACCGAAGGTCACAAGAGCCTGCTGGCTATCGGTGTCACCGCAGTGGAAGGTGAATTCGAGCGCGGCGATGTGGTGGCCTGCATGGACGAGCATGGCTACGAACTGGCCCGAGGCCTCATCAATTATTCCGCAGGTGACACGCGCCGCATTCTGCGTCAGCCCAGTCATCGTATTGCCGAGATACTGGGGCACATGACCGACCCCGAACTCATGCACCGCGACAATATGATCGTCACGGCGCCTACCGCTCAGGCGCAATAGGGCCAGGTCGGCTAACTGCCCTGCAGCCCTACGGGCCTGCCGGAATGAACAGGGTCTCCTTGACCTCTTCCATCACGATATAGCTCTTGGTCTGCGTCACGCCGGGAAGCCGCAGCAGTATGTCCTCGAGCAAGGTACGGTACTGGCTGACCTCCTTGATACGGGCTTTGATCATGTAGTCGAAGTCGCCCGATACCAGGTGGCACTCCTGCACTTGCGGTACCCGGACGATCTCCTTGCGGAAGTCTTCGAAGCTTCTGTCCGACTTGTGCGAGATGGAGACTTCCACGAAGACGAGCAGGCCGGCTCCTAGAGCCGTGGGTGAGACTCGGGCGTGATAGCCCGTAATCACTCGGTCCCGCTCGAGGCGCCTAACCCGTTCGATGCAGGGCGTCACGGTCAGGCCGACGCGATCGGCCAGTTCCGTCATCGACATGCGGCCATCCTGCTGTAGCAGATCAAGAATGTGGCGATCCACACGGTCCAGGCCCGAAGCTGAGCTCTTACCCGTCTTCATTGTTCTCTCCGGTAATCACGCGGGACTCGCGGCGCTCGAGTCCATGGAATCACGGACTCAGAAATATGTACTGCAGCAGCCACCTTCGGGCGACCTCTGGCAGGGATTTTTACTGGTAAACGCCCTTAAAGGCGAAAATTTCCTATGGGGAATTGCGTAAGATAACAGAAAAACATTGGAGGCCTACATCATGAGAATCGCTGTACTGGGGGCCGGCGTGGTAGGCACCACCACGGCCTATTATCTTGCTCGCGCGGGGTACGAAGTCGACGTCTATGATCGTCAGGCCGCTCCCGCGCTCGAAACAAGCTTTGCCAATGCCGGGCAGATTTCGTTCGGCTATTCATCTCCGTGGGCCGCGCCCGGCGTCCCGTTGAAGGCACTCAAATGGATGTTCGCCGAGCATCCTCCGCTCTCCATCCGCCCGGACGGCACGCTGGGCCAGGTGCGCTGGATGCTCGAGATGGCACGCAATTGCACCGCCGCTCGGTATGCCGTCAACAAGGAAAGGTTGCTCCGCATTTCGAACTACAGTCGCGAATGCCTGCAAGCACTACGCACGGAGACCGGCATCGAGTATGAAGGGCGGCGCCAGGGCACGCTGCAGTTGTTCCGCAACTCGCAACAGCTGGCCGCTGCCGAGCGTGACATGCAGGCACTGAGCGCAGCCGGCATCGCCCATGAACTGCTAGGCCCTGCCGAACTGGCTAAAGCGGAACCTGCCCTTGCAGCCACCGCCCACAAGTTCACCGGTGGCCTGCGTACCCCCGGCGACGAAACGGGTGACTGCCACTTGTTCACGACGCGACTGGCGGAAATGGCCAAAAAGCTGGGCGTCCGTTTTCATTTCGGAACCTCGATCGACGCACTCAATATTGAGGGGGGCGCGGTGAGCAGCGCCGTAGCCGGGGGGGAAATAATCAAGGCGGACACCTATGTGCTTGCGCTGGGCTCGTGGTCCAGCCGGCTGTTGCAAGGGCAGCTGCGTCTCCCGGTATATCCCCTGAAGGGTTATTCGATTACCGCGCCTATTGCCGACCCTGAACGGGCGCCCGTTTCGACCTTGCTCGATGAAACCTACAAGGTGGCGGTGACGCGTTTCGAAGATCGCATCCGCGTTGGCGGCATGGCCGAGATCATGGGCTACGACCTGAGTCTGAACCCGAAGCGGCAAGCCACACTTGAAATGGTGCTGGATGATCTGTTTCCCGGTGCCCGCCAACCCGCCGACGTGTCGTTCTGGACCGGACTGCGCCCTAAAACACCGGACAGCACTCCGATCATTGGATCCACGCCGATCGGGCGCCTATATCTGAACACGGGCCATGGCACCTTGGGATGGACCATGTCTTGCGGCAGCGGCAAGCTGCTCGCCGACATCATTTCAGGGCGGCAGCCGGATATCCGGCATGACGACCTGTCGGTGTATCGGTATTACGGCAGTACTGCAGGCGGGGCTTCGGTCTCGCGGACGGCCGCCACGGCGCGTGCGGGGGCCTGAAACTCAATGCAGAGCTCGTAGCCGACGGCCCTTACGGAACGAATGGGCGGCTCCGCTCCCAGCGTTTCAAATTTGCGGCGCAGGCGGCTGATGAGCACGCCCAGGCGCCGGCGTGCAACAGGCAGGCTGACCTGAGTAGAACCAGCTGCAGCATGCCGGATAAGTGCATCATGTGCCAGACGGTACTGCGGAGCGCGGGCCAGCGCCAGCATGATCGCACGCTCGGTGGCCGTTAGAGACACGAAGCCCCCTTCCGGCGTCTGTACCTTCCAGCCACGGGACACCAATGCCCATCCGCCGGGGGCAGCCGCAGAAACCGGTTGGACTGGCGTGCTGCGGGTCTGAAGCCTGCTCAACGATTCCGCCAGGAGCGACAAGGGAGCTTCAGCGGGCCAGCAGGCGTCGATGCCTGCCCGCATTGCCAGTAGCAGCCCGTCTTGCGATACCGATGACGGCAATGCCACGACGGGCACGTTTTCCGAGTAACGGCGCAGCTGACGCGTGAGTCTCACAGCAACGGGCAGTGTCGCGTGGATCAGAACCACTTCGCTGCCGGCCGCGGGCTGCGGTTGCGATAGTGCCCGATAAAGCGTGGCCGGATCATTGTGCAGACGGACAGTGAATCCGTGTTTGAGCAGGTCGGTGCAGAGCGAAGAATCCATGGACCGTTGCGGCGCAGCGCTGCGCGCGCACGGCGCGCCGAATCCGGGCGCCTGCCACTGCCGGCCAACTGCCGTGCTGGCAACGGACCGTTCTGCCGCCTGCTGAAACAAATGAGTCACTCGCATTGTGATCGGGCCCTCCTTCGTCTGCGCTCCCACTACCCTCCGTCGTGCCGCCACTGTAAGCCAAGATAAACACAAATGTGATTGTTGAAATCACCAACGTGTTCATGTTTGCCAGTTCAATCACAAACGTGAACACATTCGGCGACCGACTTCGACAAGCACGCACCTTACGCAGGCTCACCCAAAAGGAGCTTGCCCGGGCCTGCGGGCTCTCGCAGGGCGCCATCGGCAACTACGAATCGAATAGCCGCCGTCAGGCAAAAGAGGTGTTTCGCATTGCCGAAGCCCTGGACGTCGAGCCCGCCTGGCTGGCCATGGGCACCGGCCCTATGGAGCGACAGGCCTCACATAGCGTGGCCTAGGCCACTTCACCAGGTCGAAATGCCGTCTGGCCCTTTCCCGGCCTGGATCCCGAAAGGGTCTGGGCGCTGACCCCGGAACAGCGGGAGGCGCTCACTACCGCCTTGGCCGGCATGGTGGAAGCCATCGAAAAAGGCGGCGGCAGGCAGCAACGGTAAACGCCCTGCCAGCCCAGGCTGATCAGTCACCATCCTTCTGCTTCGGCCATTAGCCGTCTATACTGTGCCTCACGCAGGGGTACTCGCCGATACGGCGGGTTGAGAGACACCCTTCGTACCAGTACGGATAATGCCGATGCTGGGAGCGCAACCCGTCACGGGGCGTCGTCTCGCCCTGTGGCGACGACCCTGGCGGGTACTATCCCGATCGGCTCCATCGTTCACAAAATGGAGCACTACATGAAGTCGCAGTCTTCCTTCCAGGCCAGTACCGCCACCGCCGACCAGGCCGCCCTCTCCCCCCTTCCCAATTCGCGCAAGATCTACGTCACCGGCAGCCGCCCGGACATACGCGTACCCTTCCGCGAGATCACCCAAGCAGACACACCAACCGGCTTTGGCGGTGAACAGAATCCGCCGCTTACGGTGTACGACACCAGTGGCCCCTACTCCGACCCCTCCCAGGCAATCGACATCCGCAAAGGGCTCGCCCCGCTACGCGCAGCCTGGATAGAGGAACGCGGCGATACCGTCGAACTTGATGGCCCCAGCAGCGCATTTGGTCAGCAGCGACTTGATGATCCCGCTTTGGCCGCCATGCGCTTCGAACTCTCCCGCAAGCCACGGCGCGCACGACCGGGCGCCAACGTCACGCAAATGCACTACGCCCGACGCGGCATCATCACGCCTGAAATGGAGTTCGTGGCGATCCGCGAGAATTTGCGCCGCGAGGAATATCTCGAAACCCTTCGGGCCGGCGGGAAAGACGGCGAGCGGCTGGCACGCCGACTCAGCCGCCAGCACCCCGGCCGCTCGTTTGGTGCCGCCATACCGGAGCTGATCACCCCGGAGTTCGTGCGTGACGAAATCGCACGCGGTCGTGCCATCCTGCCCGCCAATATCAACCACCCGGAAAGCGAGACCATTGTCATTGGGCGGAATTTCCTGGTGAAGATCAATGCAAATATCGGCAACTCCGCCTTGGGCTCGAGCATCTCTGAAGAAGTCGAAAAGATGACTTGGGCGATCCGCTGGGGTGGCGACACCGTCATGGATTTGTCGACCGGCCGAAACATTCACGAAACCCGGGAATGGATACTGCGAAATTCTCCCGTACCGATCGGCACGGTGCCCATCTACCAGGCGCTCGAAAAGGTGGACGGCAAGGCGGAGGAGCTCACCTGGGAAATCTTCCGGGACACACTCATCGAGCAGGCCGAGCAGGGCGTGGACTATTTCACCATCCACGCGGGCGTACGCCTGCCCTTCATTCCCATGACGGTGGACCGCATGACCGGCATCGTGTCCCGTGGGGGCTCCATCATGGCGAAATGGTGCTTGGCTCATCATCGGGAAAGCTTTATCTACGAGCGGTTCGAAGAAATCTGCGAGATCATGAAGGCCTACGACGTTGCCTTTTCACTCGGCGATGGACTGCGACCGGGCTCCATCCATGATGCAAATGACGAAGCCCAGTTCGCCGAGCTGCGTACCCTGGGCGAGCTGACCCAACTGGCATGGAAGCACGATGTGCAAGTCATGGTGGAAGGACCGGGCCACGTACCGATGCACATGATCAAGGAGAACATGGACCTGCAGCTCGAGTACTGCAAGGAAGCTCCGTTCTACACCTTGGGGCCGCTGACGACCGACATCGCGCCCGGATACGACCACATCACGTCCGGAATTGGCGCAGCACTGATAGGCTGGTATGGCACTGCCATGCTCTGCTATGTCACCCCCAAGGAACATCTGGGGCTGCCCAACAAGAAGGACGTGAAGGACGGCATCATAACGTACAAGATCGCGGCCCATGCTGCTGATCTGGCCAAGGGCCATCCCGGCGCAGCAATTCGGGACAACGCTCTGTCAAAGGCGCGCTTCGAGTTCCGCTGGGAGGACCAGTTCAACCTCGGGCTCGACCCCGATACGGCCCGCGACTTTCATGATGAGACGCTGCCCAAGCAATCGATGAAGCTGGCGCACTTCTGCTCAATGTGCGGGCCGCACTTCTGCAGCATGAAGATCACGCAGGACGTGCGTGAATACGCACAGAAGCATGGGTTGGACGATGCGTCAGCGCTTGCGCGCGGTATGGAGGAAAAGGCGGTGCAGTTTGTGGAACAGGGAAGCCGCCTGTACCACGAAAGCTGATCGTGCTGGGCGCGGCAGCATGCCGCGCCCTCAGCCGCTTACTGCTGGACGGCGTACAGATAGAGTTCGACGCGGCGGTTCATCGCACGACCTTCCGGCGTCGAGTTGTCCGCGACCGGGTTATTGGGCCCACGCCCTTCGGACATCAGGCGTTGCGGTGAGACACCGCGCGCAGCCAGATAATTGGTGACCGCATTTGCACGATTGACCGACAGGGTCTGGTTGATCTGCATGGTGCCGGTGCTGTCAGTATGACCGACCGACTTCGCGCGCAGTTCAGGATGCTGCACCAAGGCCCGAGCCACGCTGTCGAGTACGGGCAGCAGCTCAGGCTTGAGATCGTACTTGCCCGTGTCGAAAGACACGCTGCTTGGAATATTCACACGCAAGGTGCCGTCAGGCATCTCGGTCACATCCACGCCCAGACTGGTGGCACCGGATTGTTCGACGTCGTTCTTCACGCGGGACCAGTTGTAGCCCGCGATACCGCCGGCAACTGCGCCCACGCCGGCGCCAATGGCTGCCGCGCGGCTGCTATCGCCAATCAACGCTCCCAGGCCTGCTCCACCGGCGGCGCCGGTGCCGGCGCCAACGGCGGTGCGGCCGCCTTGGCCCATTTCGCCTGTGGCGCAGCCTGCTGCCAACGCCAGTGCCGCGACGCAACCTGCCAGTCGTACTGTGCGCGTAGTAGCTATCATGTGTTTCTCCTTGTTGTGAGCAAACTCAACCTCTGCGGAAACACATGCTACCAAGACCCTCAGGCCGGCATTGTTACAATTGGTTCTGCGAACCCCGCCGGGATCAATGAAGTATCTGCTGCAGGAACAGGCGGGTGCGTTCGTGCTGCGGGTCGTCGAAGAAGGCGTCGGGCGTGTTCTTTTCGATGATTTCGCCCTGGTCCATGAAGATCACCTTATCGGCCACCTTGCGTGCGAAGCCCATCTCGTGGGTCACGCAAAGCATGGTCATGCCGCTTTCCTGAGCGAGGCTGACCATGACATCCAGCACTTCCTTCACCATCTCCGGGTCGAGCGCAGAGGTCGGTTCATCGAACAGCATGATTTTCGGGTTCATGCACAATGACCGCGCAATGGCGACTCGCTGCTGCTGACCGCCTGACAACTGCCCCGGATACTTCAGGGCCTGGTCGGGAATACGCACGCGCTCGAGGTACTTCATGGCCGCAGCTTCGGCTTCCGCCTTGCTTTTCTTCAGCACCCAGACCGGCCCTAAAGTGAGGTTTTCCAGGACGGTGAGATGCGGGAAGAGATTGAAATGCTGGAAGACCATGCCGACATCCCGGCGGATGGTTTCGATCTGTTTGAGGTCGTTGGTGAGTTCAGTGCCGTCCACCACGATACGCCCCTGCTGGTGTTCTTCCAGCCGGTTAATGCAGCGGATCATGGTGGACTTACCCGACCCGGACGGACCGCATATGACAATGCGCTCGCCCGGTGCCACGTCCAGGTTCAGGTTGCGCAGGACATGGAACTGACCGTACCACTTGTTGACGTTTTCAAGGCGGATGATGGCCTCGGACATGCTCGACTCCTTGTCCGCTTGCTAGCGTTGATAACCCGTGTCCAGGTGTTTTTCCAACGCCTGGCTGTAACGGGAAATCGCGAAACAGAAAATGAAATAAATGACGGCAATGAAGACGTAGGCTTCGACGCTGAAACCGCGCCACGCCGCATCGGCAATGGCGGCCTTGGCTGCCTGCGTGAGATCGAAGATGCCAATAATCACCACCAGCGATGTGTCTTTGAACAGCGCAATGAAGATTCCCACCAGTGGCGGAATGACTACCTTCAGCGCCTGCGGCAGAATGATGAGCCGCGTCTGCTGCCAATAGCTCAGCCCCAACGAATCTGCCCCTTCGTACTGCCCCTTTGGAATCGCTTGCAGGCCCCCGCGCACCGTCTCGGCAATGTAGGCGGCGGCAAACAGGATGATGGCGATCTGGGCCCTCAACAGCTTGTCGATGCTGAAGCCTTCCGGCAGGAAGAGAGGCAGCATGACCGACGACATGAACAGCAAGCTGATCAGGGGCACGCCCCGAATGAGCTCGATGTACACAATGCACAGCGACTTGATTGCCGGCATGTTGGAGCGCCGCCCCAAAGCGAGCAGCACACCGAACGGGAAGGCGAAGGCAATACCGAAAGTGGAAAGGATGAGCGTGACCGGCAAGCCGCCCCAGCGGTCATTCTCTACATATTCAAGGCCCAGGACGCCGCCCCACATCAGTACCGCGACCGACACGAGTGCTGCCAGCCATAGCAAGCCAAGCCATGGCTTCCAGAAGTAGCGAATGGCACTGCAGACCAATGCGGCGATCAGAATGAGCGAAGCCAGCAACGGCCGCCACTGCTCATCGTAGGGATAGACGCCAAAGAGGATCAGGCGGTGTTTCTCTGCCACGAAGGCCCAGCAGGCGCCCTGCGCTTGGCGGCATTCCTGCGCGGTATCAGACGTGAAATCGGCATCGAAGAACAGCCAGTCCAGCATGGCGGGCACGGACATGATCAGCAGCCAGGCCACCAGCACCGTGAGCAGTACGTTCAGCGGAGAAGAGAAAAGATTCTCCTTCAGCCAGCCCAGACGGTTGGCGACAGGCCGAGGAGCCAGCATGCCGGTAGTTGGGTTCGCGCTCATGTCAGCGCTCCACCAGCGCAATGCGCTTGTTGTACCAGTTCATGAAGATGGAAATCGAGAGACTTACCGTCAGATAGGCCGCCATGATGATGAGGATGCCCTCAATGGCCTGGCCCGTCTGGTTCAGGGTGGTATTGACCACCGACACAATGTCCGGATAGCCGATGGCGACCGCCAGCGAGCTGTTCTTGGTCAGGTTCAGATACTGGCTCGTCATGGGCGGGATGATCACCCGCAAGGCTTGCGGCAGAATGACCAGACGCAGGACACGCGCCCTGGACAAGCCCAGTGCGTTGGCAGCTTCCCATTGCCCGCTACCCACTGCCTGAATGCCCGAGCGCACGACCTCGGCCACGAACGCAGCGGTATAGATCACCAGGCCCAGCAACAAGGCGGTGAACTCCGGCGACAACGTGATACCGCCCGTGAAATTGAAGCCCTTGAGCACGGGCATTTCGACATTGAGCTCGGCCCCGCCTGCCATCCAGCCCGCCAGCGGCAATGCCAGCAGCAAGGCAATCGACACACTTCCCAGCGGGAAGATATGCCCAGTGGCCGCTTGGCGCTTGCGCGCCCAGTGCGCCACGATGAGCACCAGCACGATGGCCAGCGCAAGGCCACCCAATATCCAGTCGATCGCGTCGCCCTGTAATGAGGGCAGCTTCAGACCGCGATTGGAGAGGAAGACGCCCGGTAAGGGCTCGTGGGCCTGGCGCGGACCGGGCATGTTCTCGGTGATGATGGCATACCAGAAGAACAACTGAAGCAGCAGCGGCACATTGCGCATGACTTCGACGTAAACCGAAGCGACTGCGGACACGAGCCAGTTTTTCGACAGCCGCGCAATGCCGATCAGGGTTCCCAGCAGCGTGGCCAGGACGATGCCCACGACCGACACGCGCAAGGTGTTCAACAGGCCGACCCA
>JAJUGH010000058.1 GCA_029268265.1 Alcaligenaceae bacterium
CCGCCGGCGTGCGGCAACTGGACCCGAAGTGGCTGATGCTGGCCCGCAGCCTGAGCGCCACGCGCAGCGAAATACTGCTACGCATCGTGGTGCCCGGCATCCTGGGCAATGTGCTGACCGGCGTTCGCCTGGCCATCGGCGTGATCTGGATCGTGCTCGTACCGTGCGAAATGCTGGGAGTCAGCTCAGGGCTTGGCTATTACGTCCTGGACACGCGGGATCGGCTGGCATATTCCGAACTGATGGCCGTCATTGTGCTCATCGGCGCACTCGGCTTTTTGCTGGACGCGGCGGCGCAGCGAGCTTATCGATATTGGGGCCGGACGCCGGCGCGTTGATACCGATGCGCCGGCTGGCGCCCTTTAACGGCCGAATCGCGCCATCAGCGCCGCGATGTCGGTATCCGGCGGGAGTTCACCGGCCGCCTTCAACGCGCCTTCCAACCAGCCATAGAGCAGTCGGCCTTCCGAGATATCAAGCATTCGCTTGCTTTCGGAGGCGACCTTGGCCTGAGCCGCATCGATAAGGGCGGCGGCTTCTTCACGGCGCACCGCTACGACTCCGTCGTCATCGCAGGCGATGAGGTCGCCGGGCATGATGGACACACCGCCGACCGATACCGGTCCGCCGATCCGACCGCTCTGGACCCGCGTCGGACCGTTGGGATTGCAACCTACGGCGAATACAGGAAGAGAGCCCTCGCGCAGCGTGGCGACATCGCGGATGGCCCCATCTATCACCACAGCCTTCAACCCGACGGCCATGGCATGTTCGCACATCAGTTCCCCCATCAGAGCCGATGTCGTATCCGCCTTGCCGTCGACTATCAGGATGTCGCCGGGCTGGGCCAGCATGAGCGCGGCATGGATCATCAGGTTGTCGCCCGGGCGCACCTCCACCGTGAAGGCCGTGCCTACTGCCCTGCGCCCCGGCGTCATCGACCTTATGCGGGCGTCGAGTCCCCCACGGCGACCGGCGACGTCCGCGATAATGGTGGTGGCAACGTTTTCAAACGCGGCCACCACCGCGGCATCAAGCCGCGCAAAATCACTGCTTATCACTTCCGGCTCCTGCGGGCGAAGGCCTTAGCCAAGAAAGTCATCGCATACACGCGGATAGACACATTGATAGGCTTCCGCATGCTTGATCTTGCGACCCGAATTGCGTGCGGCCTGAACGCCCCGCTGCAGGGCGACGCGGGTGTAGTAGTCCCACAAGTGCTCCTGAGCCGCCATCACTTCGAAGGCCGCAACCTTGCGGTCCCACACTGACGAAATGTCGATGAAAAGCTCGGGCTTCCATTCGCACTGTTCCGGCTGATGCGGCTCAAAGAGGAAGACCGGTGGCGCGCCCAACACTCCCTGTTCCGGTGCGTGTCCGTGCGCCTGAGCAATGATGCGAGCTTCCAGCGCAAGGTGGTTCGCCAACGGATGGTCGAAGTTGTACGGGTCCTTGAAGGAGTGGGTGAGAACGAACTCAGGCCGGAGTTCGCGATAGACGTCGACGATGCGTAGCAACGCCGTATCGTCCACGCGCAAGGGATAGTCGCCGCAATCCATGAAGGAAACCGATGCGCCCAGGATGTCGGCGGCGCGCTGGGCCTCGTCCTGCCGGCCCTTCTTCACCCGATCGAGCGTCATGCCGGGCTCACGCCACATTTTTGCAGACTCGCCCCGCTCGCCATAGGAAAGGCAAAGTACATGGACATTCCAGCCGCGCTGAGCGTACAGGGCGATGGCACCGCCCGCCCGCCATACGAAGTCGGCCGAATGGGCGCTGATGATCAAGGCATTACGTTGTGTCATGAAACTACTTCCAGAATATGTCTTGCGGCGAACCGTGGGACGTCAGTCCACTGTGATGCCGGCTTCTTTGATGATGGTCGACAGCGCGTCCGATTCCTTCTTCATGAACGTCTTGAATTCGTCGGACGAACCGGGCAATGCGCGAGCGCCACGATTCTTCATCGCTTCTTGCACCTCTGGGTCGTTCAGCGTCGTCTGCAGGGCTTTGTGCAAGGTGGCGACAACGTCATCCGGGGTACCAACCGGAGCAACCAGCCCCCACCAGACGGTCGATTCCACGTCCACGCCCATCGACGCAGCGGTCTTCAGATCGGGCAACAGATGAGTACCGTCCTTGTTCAGTACGGCCAGCGCGCGCAGTTTGCCGGCCTCTACGTGCGAGACGACCTCGATCGGATTGATGGCCATGAAGGACAGGCGGCCGGCGAGCAAATCGGTCACGGCCTGTGAACCGCCCTTGTAAGGGACGTGCATAGCCTTGAAGACGGCGGCGCGCAGCAACAACTCGGTGGCCATGTGGCCCGAGCTGCCCATGCCGGCCGTTCCGAAGGTGAGGCTATCGGCATTCTTGCGGCCATGGTCGATCAAGTCCTGCAGGGACTGGAATGGCGATTCGCTGTTGACTACGACTACCAGCGGCGCTTCGCCGATCTTCCCGATTGGGGCGAATGCTTCCATCGGATCGAAAGGCAGGCTCGGGTAAAGCGCCTTGTTCGTGGTGATCGTGTTCGATGCCGCGTACAAGGTGTAACCATCCGGCTTCGCACGCGCCACATAGGACATGCCGATGTTCGTGCCGGCTCCAGGCTTGTTGTCCACCACAATGGGCTGGCCAAGTTCTTCCGCCATGCGCTGGGTGACGATGCGCGCGATGGTGTCTACGCCGCCGCCAGGCGAGTACGGCACTACCACATTGACGGATGTCGTGGGATATTCGGACGCGACTACGGCAGCGCTGCCCATCAGGCAGCACGCCGCAAATGCCAGGCCTGCCAGTCGAGAAAATTGTGATGTCATCGTTCAGTCTCCGTTGAAGTGACTCACATTCTCACTGCCGGCACTTATACCGTCCAATACTTATAGAATCTTACATTTATTCGATTTCGCGATAACTCGCCCACCGGACCTCGACAACCATGGATTTTCGCCGCCTCCGCTATTTCGTCGCAGTAGCCGAAACCTTGAGCTTCAGCCGTGCGGCAGAGCAGCTGCATATCAGCCAGCCGCCACTGAGCCAGCAAATCAAGCTGCTGGAAGAAGACCTGGGAGTGCTTCTGTTCGAGCGCACCCGGCGGGTCGTACGGCTTACCGAGGCGGGCGATCTGTTTTACCGTCAGGCCACCGATATCCTGCAACGCTATGCGGAAGCAAGGGAAGTGTGCGCGCTATCGCGCGACGGCAGAGCGGGCAAGCTGCGGCTTGCCTTCACGGCATCGGTGCCCATGTTTGAGGCCTTTCCCCGGCTGTTGCATGCCTTCCGGCAGAGCTATCCCCGCATTGACATCGACCTTCGTCACTTGTCTACAGGCGAGCAACTACAGGCCTTACAGGCCAATGAGATCGATATCGGCTTCTTGAGACCATCGTCTTCCTTCAGGTCGCCATCCTCAATGGAAGTGATGGAGCTATGGCGCGACGAACTTGTTTTGGCCGTTGCCTCCGATCACCCGCTGGCACGGTCGGACGCCCGGCCCACCCTGCTCGACCTGGCGGACGAAGACTTCATCCTGTTCCCGCAGGCGCTGGGCTGCGGGCTGTTCGAGCACATCACCACGTTGACCACACAAGCCGGCTTCGCGCCGCGGATAGTGCAGGAAGCTCGAGAGAACAGCACCACGCTGGCGCTGGTGGCCGCGGGCTTGGGCATTTCCATCGTTCCGAGCATCTATGCCGGCACCAAGCCGCCTGGGGTCGTCTTTACTCCGCTGGAAGATGCCAGCACTCAGTCACGCATCATCATGGCGACTAATCACGGTCAAGCCAACGCCTCCGTTCGGCTGTTCACGCAACACGCTCATCCATTCCGAATGTGACAGGCAATACGCGGCAGGCACGAAGCATCAAAGCCCGCAGCCGCGATCCTTTCGGCCAAACTGAAAAAGAAAGCGCCCCGAAGGGCGCTCTCGGCTTTCTGGACGCGGCGGCGCAACGAGCTTATCGGTATTGGGCTCGCACGCCGGCGCGTTAAGGGTGCATCATCCCAACAACAGCTTATTCATCCGCTTCACAAACGTTGCCGGGTCATTCAGCGTGGCGCCTTCGGCCAGCATGGCCTGCTCCAGCAGCAACTGCGACCATTCCTGGAAGTCCTCGTCCGAGGCTTCCTTGGCGCGGCCAATCAGCGCGTGTTCCGGATTGATCTCCAGAATCGGCTTCACTTCAGGCGCTTCCTGACCGGCCGAACGCAGCAGGCGCTGCAGGTGCGGGCTCAGTTCGTTTTCGTCCACCACCACGCAAGCCGGTGAATCCACCAGACGCGTGGTAACGCGGACTTCCTTTACCTTGCCTTCCAGGGCCTTTTGCATGCGCTCCACCAGCGGCTTGTTGGCCTCGGCCACTTCGGTCTGGTGCTTCTTTTCTTCCTCGTCCGCCAGGGCGTCGAGATCCAGGCCCCCCTTGGCCACGGAAGAGAACTGCTTGCCGTCGAAGTCGCGCAGATAGGACATCATCCATTCGTCGACGCGATCGGTCAGCAGCAGGACCTCGATGCCCTTCTTGCGGAAGACTTCCAGGTGCGGGCTGTTGGCCGCGGCGGCATAAGATTCGGCCGTGACGTAGTAGATCTTCTCCTGGCCTTCCTTCATGCGCGACACATAGTCGGCCAGCGTGACGTTCTGCACGCTGCTTTCGTTATGTGTAGAGGCAAAGCGCAGCAGCTTGGCGATACGCTCGCGGTTCGCGAAGTCTTCGCCCGTGCCTTCCTTGAGCACCTGGCCGAACTGCTCCCAGAAGACGGTGTAGTCATCGGCACGGTTCTCGGCCATGTCTTCCAGCATGGAAAGAATGCGCTTGGTGCTGCCGTCGCGGATGGCCTTCACATCGCGGCTCTCCTGCAGCAACTCACGCGAGACGTTCAGCGGCAGGTCGGCCGAATCGATCACGCCCTTCACGAAGCGCAGATAGCTGGGCAGTAACTGTTCCGCATCGTCCATGATGAAGACGCGCTTCACATAGAGCTTCACACCACGGCGGCTGTCGCGATCCCACAGGTCGAACGGAGCCCGGCGCGGGATGTACAGCAGCTGCGTGTATTCGCTGCGGCCTTCCACCCGGTTGTGCGTCCAGGCGAGCGGGTCTTCGAAGTCATGCGCGATGTGCTTGTAGAACTCCTGATACTGCTCATCGGTTATGTCCGACTTGGCGCGCGTCCACAAGGCATTGGCCTGGTTCACGCTTTCCCATTCGGCCGTCTTCTCCTGCTCGGACTTCTCTTCGTTCCACTCTTCCTTGGGCATCTGGATGGGAAGCGAGATGTGGTCGGAGTAGCGGCGCAGGACTTCGCGGATCTTCCAGCCGTTCAGGAACTCGTCTTCAGGGTCGCGCAGGTGCAGCACGATGGCCGTACCGCGATCCGCCTTCTCGACCTGGGCCACGCGGAATTCGCCCTGGCCATCGGACTCCCACAACACGGCTTCAGTTTCGGGCAGGCCGGCACGACGCGAGAGCACCGATACCTTGTCCGCCACAATGAAAGAGGAATAGAAGCCCACGCCGAACTGGCCGATGAGCTGGGCGTCTTTTTGTTTGTCGCCCGTCAGTTGCGAGAAAAATTCCTTGGTGCCCGAGCGCGCGATGGTGCCCAGGTTGGAAACGGCTTCGTCGCGAGACATCCCGATCCCGTTATCCGAAATCGTGATGGTGTGCTTTTCCTTGTCGTAATCCACGCGTATGCGCAGCTCAGCATCGCCTTCGTACAGTTCCGGCCTGTCGATCGCTTCGAAGCGCAACTTGTCGCAGGCGTCAGAGGCATTCGACACCAGCTCGCGCAGAAAAATTTCGCGGTTGCTGTAGAGCGAATGGATCATCAAATGCAGTAGCTGCTTCACTTCGGCTTGAAAGCCAAGTGTCTCGGAAGTGACGTTAGTGTCTGTCTGGCTCATGTCGCGCCCATGCAATAAAGATTGAACAAATGCCGCCAAAATCAATGTGGGAATATCGACCCACCTTGGCCATCGGGCGTATATTGGGGCGGCATAGGGAGATTTCAACCCGGGCACCCGTAACGGGTCTTTGCGCGCCCCCGCGTATCGACTAAGGCATGAAAATTGCCTTGCCCGGGCCACCTCGCTGCTACGCAGCCAGTCAGCTTCTCTGCTTAGAAAAGCGCGAACAACAACGAGGAGGCAGCACCATGCAGGCAGACGTCTTGTTCCGCATTCTCAAGGGCGTAGGTTGGGCGGTCATCGCCCTGATGCTACTTAGCATCGGCTACGCCGCGTTCACTTCCATTCGATATTGGTCCGGCATCGGCGTATAGGGGGAAGACATGAACAAGCGACAAACCCGGCTATTCGCCATTGCATCAACGGCCATTGCCTCACTCATCTTTCTTGTTCTCACCCTCGACAGCCACCGGCAGTTCCCCACGCTGACCAACGCCGACACCATTACGGAAGAGGTGGTGCGCGGGCAACACGTCTGGCACGCCTACAACTGTATTAACTGCCACACGATCTTTGGGGAAGGCGCCTACTACGCGCCCGACCTCACGAAGATCACGCAGCTGCGCGGCACGCCGTACCTCACGGCCTTCATGAAGGACCCTTCGCAGTTCTATGACGAAGAGCGCCATCGCCGGCTGATGCCCAACCTGGGAATGAGCGACCAGGAAATTGCGGATGTAATCGCCTTCATGGACTGGGTGAGCCGCGTGGACAACCAGGGCTGGCCCCCACGGCCGATTCTGGTCACGGGTAGTGCCATCCCGGGGGCAGATCTGACCATTGCTCAGCAAGCAGCTGAAGGCCAGGGAATTCCCACCGGCCTGCCACCTGGCGCCCGCCCCGTTACGGCAGACAACGACCCCATCGCCTTGGGCGAAGCCCTGTTCCGCACTGCCGTGCCAACCTGTCAGGCCTGTCACAGCATCGCCCCGGGCGTGAATCTGGCCGGCCCCTCGCTCGCCGGGCTGGAAGCCTACTACGAGCAGATCGTGGCTTCCGGCGAATACAAGGGCAAGGCCACCACCGCCGAGGAGTTCATTCGCGAATCCATCGTCGAGCCCAGCGCTTACCTGCACCCCGGGCCCATGTATTCAGCCGAAGGCACGTCGTTCATGCCGACGAACTACGGCGAGGACCTGACCGAAGAGCAGATCGACCACCTGGTCGCCTATCTGATGTCGTTCAAATAAGAGGGGCCCGACATGCGCTACAGAACTCAATCCGTCGCCTACTGGTATTTCGCACTGGCCATGATCCTGTTCGGGCTGCAACTGGTCTTCGGCCTGTTGTCCGCCGCCAAGTATCTCGGGCCGGACCCACTACTGAACATCCTGCCGTTTGACGTCACCAAGACTATCCACACCAACCTGCTGATCGTGTGGGTGATTGCCGGCTTCATGGGCGCCACCTACTGGATCGTCGCCGACGAATCACGCACTGAGCTCTACAGCGTGAAGCTGGCCTACATCCAGCTCATCCTCTGGGCGGTCATGGGCGTCACGGCCGTGATCGGCTATCTGTTCGGCTACGGCACCGGCAACAAGCTGCTCGAACAGCCCTTGCCGCACAAGCTGGCCATCGTGGTGGCCATGCTGATCTTCCTCTACAACATCGGCATGACCATCAAGCGATCGGGGCGCTTCACCACCACGGAAGGTGTGCTGCTGCTGGGCCTGGCCAGTTCGGCCCTGCTCTACCTGCCCGCCCTGCTCCACTACTCGAACTACGTCGTGGCGATCTACTACCGCTGGTGGACCATCCATCTGTGGGTGGAAGGCGTGTGGGAAATGATCCAGGGCTCCTTCCTGGCCTACCTGCTCATCCGTCTCTCCGGTGCCGACCGCGAAGTGCTCGAGAAGTGGCTTTATGTGATTGTGGGCCTGGTGTTCATAGCGGGCATCCTGGGTACCGCCCACCACTACTACTGGGTCGGCGTGCCGGGCTACTGGTTACCCATCGGCGGCTTCTTCAGCGCGCTGGAACCGGTGGCACTGGTGGGCATGGCCATGTACGCCTACTTCTCGATCCGCCGTACCGGCATTCGCCACCCCAACGTGCTGGCGCTGCACTGGACCATCGGTAGCGCGCTGTTCACGCTGTTCGGTGCGGGGCTGCTGGGCCTGGCACACACTTTCCCCTCCATCAACAAATGGACGCACGGCACCCTGATCACCGCCATGCACGGGCACGCCGCCTTCTACGGGGCCTATGCCATGATCGTGATGGCCGTGATCAGCTATGCCTTGCCCACCATTACCCACAACCGCCGGATAGAAGGCAACGCCGTCGGCTACTGGGCGTTCTGGCTGCAGATGGCCGGCATGTTCGGCATGACGCTCTCGTTTGCCACCGCGGGCATCGGCCAGGTGTACCTGGAGCGCGTACTGGGCATCGGCTACCTGGACGTGCAGCTGAAAATCCAGATCCACTTCATCATGCTCATCATCACGGCGTCGATCTTCGCCGTCGGCGTGGGGCTGTTCATCTATGACTTCTTCCGCCGGGCACCCAGGTTCGAGCCCGTGGACGAAGCCGAACTCTTCCCCGACTCCATGCCGCCACGCGGGCCGAGCCGCTACGACACCACGCGCCCGGTGACCACCCGGGAAGCAAAGCTGAATGAACAAGTTGGCTGATGTGCAGAGGTTGAAGCAAGCAAGCGGGACCGCCGCGCCGGATGAGGAACGCTCGGCCGGCGCTGCGGCGGTGAATGAGGATCGGCCCATCGGAGCCACGGCGCCGAAGCTGGGGCAGCTTCCCGGGGCCGCACTCTCCCAAGACGGGCTGCGCCCGCCGCCCGCCGAAGAACCTTTTTATTCGCCCACCCGAGATGAAGTCGCGCTCTTCGAGCATTGCCACGAAAACCGGCTGGCCGTCATGCTCAAGGGGCCAACCGGCTGCGGCAAGACCCGCTTCGTCGAACACATGGCGTGGAAGCTGCAGCGGCCGCTCATCACGGTTTCCTGCCATGATGACTTGAGCGCCAGTGATTTGATCGGCCGCTACCTGATCAAGCACGACAGCGTGAAATGGCAGGACGGCCCGCTCACCACCGCCGTACGCCAGGGCGCCATCTGCTACCTGGATGAAATCGTTGAGGCCCGGCAAGACACCATCGTGGTGCTGCACTCGCTCACCGACCATCGGCGCACGCTCACCATCGACAAGACCGGCGAAGTGCTGGAAGCGGCGCCCGGCTTCCAGATGGTGATTTCCTACAACCCCGGCTACCAGCGCATGCTGAAAGACTTGAAGCCCAGCACGCGCCAACGCTTCGTGGCGCTGGACTTCGACTTCCCCGCGCCGGAGCGGGAAACCGCCATCGTCGTGCAGGAAGGCGGCATCAGTCAGATCGACGCCGAAACGCTGGTGGCGCTGGCCAACAAGCTGCGCGCCTTCCAGGATAGAGGCCTGGCGGAAGCGCCCAGCACCCGGCTGCTGGTGGCCACCGCCCAGCTCATGCGCCGCGGCATCGACATCAAGCGCGCCTGCCAGGTGGCCCTGGTCTCGCCACTGTCTGACGACGCGGGCCTGCTCGATGCCATGAACGATCTGCTGGATCTCACCTTCGCCTAAGGGCGCCAGGTAGCGACATGGCAGAAGCCGAAGACGTCATCACCGACGTAGCCCGCCACGCCACCATCCACATCCGCCGCATCTGGCTCAAGCACCGCGGCAAGGACGAAGGCCCCCGGCCCGTCTGCCTGCCCGAGGTGCGCCAACGCATCGACCTGCTGATGCACGCCGTGCACGGCTTTGGCCTGCCCTTGCGGGTGGCTCATGTGCCGGCAAGGCCCACGCTGCTCACGCGAATGTTCCGGCGGCATGATGTGAAGCAATCCGGCCTGGCGATCCCGTGCACCGACGGCCGATCGATATGGCTGCCCATGGAGCTGCCGCTGGAGGTGCCGAGGGCGGCCGGAGAGGCTGGGGTCCTGAAGGCCGCTGGAGAGGCTGGGGTGCTGAAGGCGCGCGCGGAGCGTTCGAGCCGGGGCGCTGGGAACCGCGACGGCGTTGACGGGCGCCCCGACACCGCAGCAGCGGGAGAATACCGCCGGCTTGCCGCCGAACTGTTTCGCACCATCGGACTGCAGCAGGCCGCGCGGGTCATGCGCGGCAGTGCCGCATACACGTTAGACGCAGCATCCGTGTGTCCGCGCACGTTGGCGCTATACACGGTACTGGAAGCGCAGGCGGCCGATGAACGCCTGGTGGCGGAACTGCCCGGCATGGCGAAGGCAGTGAACCGTTTGCGGCAATGGATGCTGGAGCGGCGGCCGGCCGTGGAAAGCTTGCCCCCGGCCTGCCGCCCGGTAGAAAAAGTCGTACAGGCCGTGCTGTCTTGCGAAGTGGGCCAGCCGGTGCCCGACCTGCCCTGGCCCGCGGCTGATCCGCGCGAACACATCGAGATCGCAACATGGCTGCTGCGGCAGCATGGCGACGCGCCCGGCAAGCCGCCCCACCAGCATGCCCTGCACAAGGACTGCTGGACGGGCGAACTGCTGCCCATGCCGCCCGAAGTTGTGCCGGGAGCCGTGGCCGGCGCAGGCGATGCCTCGGCCTTTGAGCCGCCCGCACGCAGCGCCCACATGCCGCGCAGCCCCAAGGAAAGAAAGGCCGACGAAGACGAAGACAAAAAGGAGGAAGGCACCTGGATGATCCAGACGGCTGAGCCACTGGAGAAAGCCGAAGACCCCATGGGCACGCAGCGCCCCACCGATCGCGACGAGGAAACCGCCAGCGAGGAATTCGCCGACGCCTTATCCGAATTGCCCGAAGCGCGGCTGGTGTCCAGCCCCACGCCGGCCAAGGAGATATTGCTCTCAGACGACACACCAGACCGGCAAAACCTTGCTGAGAGCCGCGAGGCCACGGAAGCCGCCACCCACAAGATTCACTACCCCGAGTGGGACTATCGCATCAACGGCTACCACCACCCGGGTGCCATCGTGCACTTGTTGCCGCCGCAGCATGGCCCACAGGCGTGGGTAGACAAGACCCTGGCCCGCCACCGCAGCATGCTCGACACCATACGGCGCCGCTTCGAGATGCTGCGCGCGGAGCGCGTGTGGCTGCGCCGCCGGCCCGATGGCGATGAGATCGACATCGACGCCTACACCGAAGCACGGACCGACGCGCGGGTGGGCCTCTCCATGCCACAAGACCTGTATAGGCAGCAACGGCGCCAGGCCAGAAACATTGCCATCGTGCTGCTGGTGGACATCAGCGGCTCGACGGATTCGTACTTGGGCCACGCCCGCCGCATCATCGACGTGGAGCGCGAAGCCCTGCTGCTGGTGGCCATCGCCCTGCAGCACATGGGCGAGCCCTATTCCATACAGGCGTTTTCCGGGGATGGCCCCAAGGGCGTGACCATCAGCACGCTCAAGCACTTTACCGAACCGCACAGCCAGGAAGTGGCCCTGCGCATCGCCGCCCTGGAGCCGCAGTACTACACCCGCAGCGGCGCAGCCCTACGCCATGCAACCGCCCAGCTCATGCAGCAGCCGGCCGAACACCGCCTGCTATTGCTGCTTTCGGACGGCAAGCCGAACGATGCCGATGAATACGAAGGGCGATACGGCGTGGAGGACACGCGCCGGGCGGTGGAAGAAGCCCGTGTGCAGGGTGTGCACCCTTTTTGCCTGACCATCGACCGGCAGGCCGCCAGCTATCTGCCGAAGATCGTTGGGCACGGCCATTACGCACTGCTCAGCCAGCCTGCGGAACTGCCCACCGTATTGCTGGACTGGATGCGACGGCTGGTGGTGGGAAGCTGAAGCCTGCTGTGCTGGGCGCGGCTGCTGAAGATCGCCCTGCCGACCGCCACCACTGGCATGCGAATACTTACTGTGCCGTGTAACCGCCATCGATCACGAGTTCCGTGCCCGTGACGAACTTGGACTCGTCGGACGCCAGATACAGAATGCCGTAGGCGATGTCGTCCGGCTCGCCCAGGTGACCGACCGGGTGGAGATCCACCAGTGACTGGTATTTCTCGGTGTCGGTACCGTTGGTGACGGCTTCCACCATCGGTGTCCAGATATAGCCCGGATGCACCGAGTTGATTCGGATGCCGTATCGCTGCCGCGCGCAATGCAAAGCGGCCGACTTGGTGAAAATCCGCACGCCGCCCTTGCTGGCGTTATAAGCCGCGAGATTTGGGTCGCCCACCAGACCTTCGATAGACGACAAATTGATGATGGAGCCCCCGCCGCTCTTGCGCATGGCTTCGATCCCGTACTTCGTGCCCAGGAACACGCCATCCAGGTTCACGCTTTGCGTCTTGCGCCAGGCCTCGAGCGACGTCTCTTCCACGTTGGCCAGGAACCCGATGCCGGCATTGTTCACTAGGATGTCGAGCCGGCCATAGGTATCGAGCGTGGATTGAATCGCGGCCTTCCACTGCGCTTCGCTACTCGCATCGTGTTCGATAAAAATGGCTTCACCGCCATTGGACGCAATGCCTTGGGCGACCTTCTGCCCTTCCTCGACGTTTACGTCCGTCACCACTACTTTGGCGCCTTCCCGCGCCAGCATCTCGGCTGTCGCCTTGCCCAGCCCGAGCGCCCCGCCCGTAACCAATGCCACCTTGCCTGCTACACGTGCCATACGACTCTCCAGAAGTGAGTTGGGCGACGGAGCCTACATTACAACCGCGGCGCCGCCGGCCCGTTGAGATGAAGCGTTGAAACCATGGTATCGCGGCCCCCG
>JAJUGH010000059.1 GCA_029268265.1 Alcaligenaceae bacterium
GACATCGCCACCCTCACGGGTGCCTGCGTCGTGGCATTGGGTCATGTGAACACCGGTCTGTTCAGCAAGGATGATCACCTGGCCGAACAGCTGCTGTCCGCCGGCCGCGAATCGGGCGACACCGCCTGGCGCATGCCCCTGGACGATGCCTATCAGGAACAGCTGCGCTCCAATTTTGCGGACATCGCGAATATCGGGGGCATGCCGGCCGGCTCCGTGACGGCGGCATGCTTCCTGTCGCGCTTCACGAACGCCTATCGCTGGGCACACCTGGACATCGCGGGTACGGCCTGGAAGGGAGGCAAGGAAAAAGGCGCTACCGGCCGCCCCGTTCCCATGCTCACCCAGTTCCTGCTCTCACGAACGGGCGAATGAAAACAAGAGTGGATTTCGCCTTTGGCGCCCCCGACCGGCTACTCAAGGCTTGCGAGGTGACTCGCAAGCAGGTCGCTGCCGGGCGGCGCCTGGTCGTCTATACCAACAATGGGGCACGGTTGAACAAGTTCGATCGGCTGCTCTGGCAGTTTGAGTCGACGGCATTCGTGCCGCATGTAATGGCAGACGACCCGCTCGCGCCTAATACACCGGTACTCCTGGAACCACGCCAACCTGATGCGGTACTGGGACAATCGGGGGCGTGGCTGCTTAATCTCGATACCGAGTGCCCACCGGGGGCCAGCCAGTTCGAGCGGGTGCTGGAGATCGTTTCGGACCACCCGGACGACAAGGCTGCCGCCCGTCAGCGCTGGCGCAGCTATCAAGAGACTGGTTTCGAACTGCGAGCCTTCAATTTGTCGGCATCGTAGACCTTGATATTTAAGCTTTCTGTAAGTTAAGCTTTCATCATGGTGCGCATTGCGCGTTCTCATTCAACAGAGGTTCAAAACATGAACGACTTCCGTCAACAACTATCGGGGCAGGCCGGCTACGGCACTTCGATTTCGCAGGCCACCCGCAACAAGGTGCTGCGCAATACCTACTGGCTGCTGGCGCTGTCGCTGGTGCCTACGGTGCTGGGCGCCATGGTCGGCCTGAGCACCGGCTTCAACCAGATCATGAGCGCGAGCCCCGGCTTCACCGCCATCGCCTTCCTGATCGGCGCTTTTGGCCTGATGTACGCCATCGAGCGCAACAAGAACAGCTCGCTGGGTGTGGCGTTGCTGCTGGGCTTCACCTTCTTCATGGGTCTCATGCTGTCCCGCATGCTGGGCTTCGTGCTGGGCATGGGTAATGGCGCGCAGCTGATCATGCTGGCATTCGGCGGCACCGCTGCCGTGTTCGGTACCATGGCCACCGTGGCCAGCACCACCAAGCGTGACTTCTCGGGAATGCAGAAATTCCTGTTCGTCGGCGTGGTGATCCTGATTGTGGCGGCCCTGGCCAACATCTTCCTGCAGTTGCCCGCGCTGATGCTCACCATTTCGGTGATGGCCATCGGTATCTTCTCAGCGCTTCTGCTGGTTGACCTGCAGCGCATCATCAACGGCGGCGAAACCAACTACGTCTCCGCCACGCTGGCGGTCTACCTCGACCTCTACAACATCTTTGCCAACCTGCTCATGCTGCTTGGCATCTTCGGCGGCGACCGCGAGTAATCAGCGGCCCCGCGCAGGGGGCCTTCGGCGCAATGCCAGGCCCCCTTCCACCACCATCAGCAGCACAGCGGCCCAGATGGGCAGATAAGTCCACCACTCCTGTGCGCTCACCGGCTCCTCAAGCAGCAGGAACGCCACCCAGAACAGCAATACCGGCTCTACGTAGCCCAATAGTCCGAAGAGGCCCAGCGGCAATCGGCGGCTCGCTGCCAGATAACACACCAGAGCGGTCGAGCTGATCACGCCAAGCAAGGGAACCAGGATCCATAACGACGGCCGGCCCGAGAACTGCTCGATCACGCTCGTTTCCTGAGCGCCAAGCACCCACAGGGCAATGGGCGTCAGCAGCAGCATGTCGAACCACAAGCCTGCCAGCGCGTTCATGCGCAGACGTCGGCGCAGCATGAAATACGGCGGATAGCCGAACACCACCACCGCGGTTGCCCAAGAGAAACTTCCCACCCGTATCAACTCATGCAGGACGCCGATGGCCGCCAGGACCACGGCCGCCTGCTGCAGCGGCGTGAGCCGCTCGCCATAGATGACACGCCCGGCAATGACCATGGCCAGGGGAAGCAGGAAATAGCCCATGGAAACGTCTAGCGCATAGCCGTGTAGCGGCGCCCACATGAAGAGCAGCAGCTGCACGCCGATCAGTGCCCCGCTCACCACGAGCGCCACGCAGAGACGCCATTCGCTCAGGATCCGGCCATGCAACGCATGTACTTCTCCCCAGGCACGGGAACGGGATAACAGCAGCGCCAGAACGGGGAGCGCCAGCACGACCCGCCAGCCGAATATGCTGAACCCCGACAAGGGCTCAAGTACGGTGGCGTAGTAGTAGAGGGCGGCAAACAGGACCGATGACAGAACGGAAAGGCCGACACCCTGCTTCAACACACACTCCCATAGACGCGATTCAGGCGAAAAAGGCGTTCGCGTTTCAGCACGGCCTCGAGCGTGGCCGGCGCCTTGCCGGGTGCCTGCGCCCAATGCGTCACTTGCGGCATCAGCCTTTGCATGGAGTCCGGCCAGGCGTGGTGAAAGCGCAGCAGCAGGTCGTCGGGCTCGAACAATGCCAGCCCATAGCCGCGCAGCTCGGTGCGATTGAAATCGCGAATATTGCGTGTGACGATGGCCGTCACGCAGCCCGGGTGCCTGACCTTGGCGGCACGCCCGGCGGCAATCACATGCCAGTCTTTGGGATCGCTGCGCTGCAGTCCTGCCTCATAGCGCGAGACATCGCCTAAATCCGCCATCGGAAAGGCCGCCTGCAGAGCCGTCCACTGCGCCCGGACATCTCCCGGCGAGACGCCCCAGATTCGTGGCGCGTTACGTTGCCACTCGCCGCCTATGCGCTCACTCCAGATCGGCACGCAGCGCCTTTCTCCGGCCAGGCGAAGAAACATGCGGCGCAATACGTTGGACAGCAGCACACAGGTGTCCAGTACGATAACGGCCGGCACCGAGTTTTGCGGATTGGAAAAAGCCAGGGTCATGAGTATCGCTGCAGTTCCAGCATCACCTGGCGCGTGCGCAACGGCCGCCCCAGCAGTTCGTCCAGGCGCGCACGCAGCACCGCACGCATGCGCTTCTCCTCGGCGGGAAGCTCGAATTGGGGCATGGCGCCGCCCATGCCATAACCGGTCTCTTCGAGCAGCGTCCATTCGAACCGCCGCAGCGCTTCCGCGGCACGACCGCCTTCCTCGAGCGCGCCCAACGCCGCCTCGTAGGCGTCGTAAAGCTGCGCATGCGGATCCTCACGGGGCAACAGGCGCAGGATCAGCTCGTTCATGTACCAGGCCGACATCAGCGAACGCCCGGTGAGTTGCCTCAGCCCCGCGAGCTCCGCCCGGGTCAACGTCTTCACCTCGCCCCCACCCGACCACGAAACCGTCAGTGGCTGGAAGGCAGCCAGGACCGGACGCAACGTTGAGTAGGGGCGCTTCGCCCCCTTGGCCACCATGGCGACCACACCGTGGTCGCGGGCGAACACCTGCACGATCAGTGAAGTTTCACGCCACGCCGAAGCATGCAGCATATAGCCCGGGGCATGATGGATCCGCTGACTGCGGTTACTCATACCCCAGATCGCGCAAGGCGCTCTCGCGCTCGGACCAGCCCTTGCGCACCTTGATATAGACATCAAGGAACACCGGCTTGTCGAGGAGCTTGACGATGTCCTGGCGCGCCTCGGTGGCGATACGCTTCATGTGGCCGCCGCCCGTCCCCAACAGAATGGGCCGGTGGCTTTCGCGTTCGACCACGACGCAGGCGGCAATGCGGGCCCCGCTGTCGTTCTCTTCCCACTGTTCGATGACCACGGTGCACCCATACGGCAACTCGTCGCCCACGAGACGGAAGATCTTCTCGCGAATCAGTTCCGCCGTGATGAAACGCATCGAGCGATCCGTGAGCGTGTCGGCCTCGAACATGGGTTCGCCTTCCGGCAGGCGGGCACCGATTTCCTGAAGCAGCTGGTCCAGTTGCACGTCCTTGGCGGCGCTGACCGGCACCACGGCGCCGTAAGGAAACTGCTTCATCAGCTTCTCGGCGAACGGGAACAGCTCGTTCTTGCTCTTGAGCCGGTCGACCTTGCTCAACACCAGAATCGTTTTCTCCGGGGCGGGCAGCAGCGGCAACAGCTGGGCGTCGCCCTCGGACCACTTTCCGGCTTCCACCACGTGCACCACGACATCGACTTCCGACAGCGCCTGAGTGACAACGCGGTTCATCATCCGGTTCATGGTGCCGCCGTGCCGGGTCTGGAACCCGGGCGTGTCCACGAAGATGAATTGCTCATGCTCGCGCGTCAGCACGCCGTGGATGCGGTGTCGGGTGGTCTGCGCCTTGCGCGAGACGATGGACAGCTTGGCGCCGATGAGCGCATTGGCCAATGTGGATTTGCCCACATTGGGGCGACCGACGATGGCTACGTAGCCGCAACGAAAAGGTGTGCTCATTTGTGTTCCTGGGTCAAGGCGACGGGCAGCGTCAGTTGTGTGCGCCGCTTTCGGCGGCGAGGCACGCCGGACACCCCTTCCATGGCGTTGAGGCGCTCGATGGCGAGCTGCGCAGCGGCCTGCTCGGCCGCCCGCCGGCTGGAGCCGTCGGCCTGCACGCGGATATCAAGGCGCGGCACTTCGCATGCCACCTCAAATAGCTGGCTGTGCGCCGCCCCGTGAGTCGCAATGACGGTGTATTGCGGGAGGTCGAGCCGCATGGCCTGCAGCCGTTCCTGTAGTTGCGTCTTGGCGTCCTTGCCTTCACTACGGGGATCGACGTTGGCCAGCAGGCTTTCGTACTGGCCCGCGATCACGGTTCGGGCTGCCTCGAATCCGCCGTCCATGTAGATGGAACCAAAGACGGCCTCCACGGCGTCGGCCAGAATCGAGGGGCGCCGAAAGCCGCCGCTCTTGAGTTCGCCCTCGCCCAGCAACAGATGCCCGGACAGCGACAACCGGTTCGCGATTTCGGCGAGCGTCGCCTGACGGACCAGGTTCGCCCGCATGCGCGAAAGATCGCCTTCGTCCGTTTTGGGAAAGCGATCGAACAGTAGCGACGCCACCACGAAATTCAGTACGGCATCGCCGAGGAATTCGAGCCTTTCGTTGTGGACACCGCTATGGCTGCGATGCGTAAGCGCATGGACAAGCAGGCGCCGGTCGCGGAACGTATATCCGAGATCCGCTTCCAGCCGTGCAAGCTTCGTCACCATTACTTGACCCAGCCGATCCGGCTCGGCTCACTGAAATTCATCCACACGAGAAACGCCTTGCCGACGATGTGGTCATCGGGCACGAAGCCCCAATAGCGGCTGTCCAGGCTGTTGTCGCGGTTGTCGCCCATCATGAAATAGTGGCCGTCAGGCACTTTGCAGCTGACGCCCCCGTTGGAGTATTTGCAGTTTTCCCGGTACGGGAAATTGGAAATGGGCATGTAGTCCTGGCGCTGTTGGCGATTCAGCAGGATGTCATGCGATACCGCGCCCAGCGATTCGGTGTAGCGGCCCACGTATGAAGAACGGTCCGGTTCGTAGTAGTCGCCGGCCCGCTCGGTGGGCACGCGCTGACCATTCACGGTGAGCACCTTGTCACGATACTCCACTATGTCTCCGGGCAGGCCCACCACTCGCTTGATGTAGTCGATGGACGGATCCACCGGGTATCGGAACACGACCACGTCGCCGCGTTGAGGGTCGCCCACTTCGACCACCTTATAGTCAACGATGGGCAGCCTTACGCCATATTCGTACTTGTTCACCAGAATCAGGTCGCCGTTCTGCAAGGTGGGCAGCATGGAGCCCGATGGAATGCGGAACGGCTCGAACAGGAAGGAGCGCAGCAGGAAGACGACGAGGATTACTGGAAAGAAGCTGGCACAGTATTCGACCCACCACGGTGCGCGGTTGGCCTTGTCGTAAGCCTCCTGACGCAGGCGAGCCGCCTCAGCTCTGTCAAGGCCAGCTACGGACGGCTCGATGGCGCCCATGGCAGCTACCGCCAAAGTGCGCCGCTGGTCCTTCAGCCATAATACGTCGAGGCACCAGACGAAGCCCGTCACCACCAGCAAAATGAATAGTATCAGGGCGAAATCCCAGCTCATACAGGCATAACCTCTGCAACGTTATTTATCTTCAACTTGCAAGATAGCAAGAAATGCTTCCTGGGGTATCTCAACGTTGCCCACCTGCTTCATCCGTTTCTTGCCCGCCTTCTGTTTCTCCAGGAGTTTCTTCTTGCGGGAGATGTCGCCACCGTAGCATTTTGCCAACACGTTCTTGCGCAAGGCCTTCACGTTCTCGCGCGCGATGATCTCGGCACCGATGGCCGCCTGGATGGCAATATCGAACATCTGGCGTGGAATGAGGCCGCGCATCCGGGCGGCGACTTCGCGGCCACGATAACGCGCGTTGGATCGGTGCACGATCATGGAAAGCGCATCGACGCGGTCGCCATTGATCAGCAGGTCCACCTTCACCACGTCGGAATGGCGGTATTCCTTGAACTCGTAATCCATCGAGGCATAGCCTCGCGAGACCGATTTCAACTTGTCGAAGAAGTCGAGCACAATCTCGGCCAGCGGCATTTCATAACTGAGCTGTACCTGGCGCCCGTGGTAGACCATGTTCGTCTGGATGCCACGCTTGGCGTTGCACAGAGACATGACCGGCCCGACATAGTCTTGCGGCATGAACAGCGTGACCGTAACGATGGGCTCGCGGATTTCCTCGATCGCGCCCACCTCGGGCATCTGCGAGGGGCTTTCCACGTGAAGCAGGCGCTGATCGCGCGTCAGCACCTGGTACACCACCGACGGCGCGGTGGTGATGATGTCCATGTCGAACTCGCGTTCCAGACGCTCCTGCACGATTTCCATGTGCAGCAGGCCCAGGAAGCCGCAGCGGAAACCGAAACCGAGCGCTTGGGAGACCTCGGGCTCGAACATCAGCGAGGCATCGTTCAGCTTCAGCTTTTCGAGCGCATCCCGCAGCTGATCGTATTCGCTGCTCTCGACCGGATACACACCGGCGAACACCTGCGGCTTCACTTCCTTGAAGCCCGGAAGCGCCTTGGACGCCTGGCGGTTGGCCAGGGTGATGGTGTCGCCGACCTTGGCGTCTTCCAGCTCCTTGATGCCTGCGATCACGAAGCCGACCTCGCCTGCCGAGAGCCGTTCGCGCGGGACCGACTTGGGCGTGAAGACGCCGATATGTTCGCAAAGATGATTGGCGCCGGTGGCCATCAGCAGAATCTTGTCCTTGGGCCGCAACACGCCATTGATGATGCGCACCAACATGACCACGCCGACGTAGTTGTCGAACCAGGAGTCGATGATGAGCGCCTGCAGCGGCGCTTCCGGGTCCCCCTTCGGGGCCGGCACAGTACTGATGATGGTCTCGAGGATCTCGTCGATGCCGTCGCCCGTCTTGGCGCTGGCGCGAATGGCGCCTGAGGCTTCGATGCCGATCACGTCCTCGATTTCCTGGGCGGCCGCGTCCGGGTCGGCGGACGGAAGGTCCATCTTGTTCAGCACCGGAATGACTTCCACGCCCAGTTCGATGGCGGTATAGCAGTTGGCAACGGTCTGCGCTTCCACTCCCTGGCTGGCGGCGACCACCAGCAGCGCGCCCTCACAGGCGGACAGCGATCGGCTCACTTCATACGAGAAGTCGACGTGCCCCGGCGTGTCGATCAGGTTCAGCGCGTATACGCGGCCGTCGCGCGCTTTGTACTCGAGCGACGCGGTCTGTGCCTTGATCGTGATGCCACGTTCCTTTTCGATGTCCATGGAGTCGAGCACCTGTGAGGACATCTCGCGGTCGGCCAGGCCTCCGCAGCGATGAATCAGACGGTCAGCGAGCGTCGACTTGCCGTGGTCGATGTGAGCAATGATGGAAAAATTGCGGATGTGATCCATATACCCGGGAACATGGAGCCCGCGAGCGCGGGCCGGATGAGCCGAAAAACCGGCGAGAATAACGAAAAAAGGGGGACCGCCCAGGGCGTTCCCCCTTTGCAACACGGCATTTTAGCCGTTTATTTACGAGGCGTTATGGTCAGCCATTGCGACTGGTCGCCACGCATCACCAAAACGGCTGCCGGGCGGGACTTGTCAAGCTTGCTCACCACCGACGCGTATTGGGACGGGCTATTGATGTCAGTGTCGTTGATGGTCAGCACGATGTCTCCCGTAGCGACACCCGCTTCGGCGGCCGGCCCTTCAGCTTCCACGACTTGAACGCCGCCCTCGAACTGATATTGCTGGCGCAAGGTGGAAGACACCTCCTGCACCGTGAGACCAAGCGCGTCGGCGGGAGCGGCTTGCGGCGTTTCACGCGGACGGGCTTCATCTTCTTCGGCGGCGGGCATCTCCCCGACAGTGATGTTGACCTTCACCGTACGCCCCTTGCGCCACAGTTCGAGCGTAGCCCGGGTACCCGGCTTGGTGTCGCCCACCAGGCGCGGCAGGTCGGACATATGCGTGATCTCGCGACCATTGAAGTTGGTGATCACGTCGCCCGAGCGTACGCCTGCGGCGTCAGCCGGGCCGCCACGCTCGACGTTGCTGACCATCGCACCCATGGCCTTGGGCAGGCCGATGGCCTTGGCGACGTCTTCCGAGACCGTGCCGATCTGCACGCCGATGCGGCCACGGGTCACCTTGCCATGCTCCTTCAGCTGCTGCACCACCTGCATCGCTTCGTCGATCGGGATGGCCAGCGAAATACCCATGAAGCCGCCGCTACGCGACACGATCTGGGAATTGACCCCCACGACGCGGCCGGAGAGGTCGATCAGCGGGCCGCCGGAGTTGCCCGGATTTACCGCGACGTCGGTCTGGATGAACGGCAGATAGTCGCCCGTTTCGCGGTTGATAGCACTCACGATCCCGGCCGTGACGGTCGATTCCAGCCCAAATGGCGAACCGATTGCCAGTACCCACTGGCCTTTGCGCAGCGACCGCGATTCACCGATGGGCAGCGGACGCAGGCCTTTTGCGTCGATCTTGAGCAGCGCCAGGTCAGTGCGGGTATCCGTGCCCACCACCTTGGCCTTGTGCTCCTTGCCGTCAGTCAGCGTCACGAAAATGTCGCTGGAGCCGGCCACCACATGGTTGTTGGTCAGGATGAAGCCGTCTTCACTGATGACGAAGCCCGAGCCCACACCGCGCGGAACGGTACGCTCCTGCTCGGAGGGTTCGCGGTCCCCGCGCTCGCCACGCGGCATGCCGGGTAGCGGCGGCATGAAGTCCGGGCCGAAGAACCATCGGAACATCTCGTAGGGATCATTTCCCCCCGGACCCATCGGGTTGCGCACGCGGACAGTTTCCGTGGTGCGGATGTTCACGACCGACTCTTCGGTCTGCTGGACCACCTGCGTGAAATCGGGCATGGCTTGCTGCAGAGCCGAGGTGGGCTGCGCCAACGCGGTCACCCCAAGCGGAGCAAGCGCCAGTACGGCCGCGGTGGTCGCCCCAGCCATCAGGCGCACAAGGCGGTTACTGCCTAGCGGATTCAATTGCATCTGTATTCTCCGTTCAGTTATCACTTAACGTACGGCCAGTGGTACATATTCGGTGCGGTGAGCCAGATCGCGCACCGTGTCGGCCGGTACTTCGCCAAGGACGGTCAGCCAATGGTCGCCAATGCGTTTGCGGTAGACGCTCAACACGCCCTTGCGAACCAGCCCGAGGTCATGCGGCTGCCCTTCCGGGCCGGAATAGGCCTCGATGAAGACGGATAGCGTCGACAGACCATCGGATGCCACCAGGTGCTTCACCTCGCGGCCTCCTTTCATCTGCCTTGCGACCTGCGTAAGCGGTTCGTATCCCGGAGGTAAGGGAATCCTCCAGCCTTCGGCAGCGAGGTCGACCTCCTTGATGGGAATTTCGACCACTTTCCACTCGGACGTGTTCCATGTCGGGGCGAGCGCCTCGGAGGCAACTCCCTTGCCTATCTCGAGCGTATTGAACACGATCTGCGCCAGCACGCCTTCAGGGCCCAGCGTCTGGGCCCGCAAAGGCAAGCCGGTGTCGCGATCGGCGCAGATGCGGAAGCCGAAGCGCTGCGTATCACGAGGCACGAGGGTGAGATCGCGGCATTCCCGCCCCGCCACACGATCGGGGGTATCGGCCAGCTGCAACTCATAGTGCGCCGGCAGACGCTCGCCGTCGTCGAACAGTACGGCAGGAAAACGCTCGGACTCACGGCGCTCCACCAGTACGACGCGGTCATCGGGCAAGAGACACTGCGTGGTCTCGTTGTGACGGATATATTCTCGGGGGCGGCCATCGAGAAGCGAAATGCGTTCACGCTCGCCGGTGCCGTCGACAATGTGCACCACGCGCGTGGAGAGCACGATGTTGCCCTGCTGATAGGTGTAGACGCCCGCGTAGTCCAAATTGCGGGCGGCATCCTGCATCTTCTGGAGGATTTCGGGGCCCGGCGCCGGCTGGGCCTCGGCTGCGATGGCCATGGGCGCAGGCCCCATGAGCCCCAGGGAGGCCAATGCCAGACATGCCACGCCCTTGAGCCGCGCCACCGTCATCGGCCTTCTCCGACCTGGAACGAGGCCTGACGCAGCGGCCCCACTCCAGTGATGTCGTGATGGGCGGCCACGTAATCGTAAAGGTTTTCTGCTTCGGACGATGCCATCACCGGCGCTTCAGGCGCCGGGTCGGATCCTGTGAAGTAAGGCATGGCCACCCAGGCCACGACGGCCACCGCTGCAGCGGCCGCCACGCCGGACAGGCCGGCACGCGCATAGCGGCGCATCGGCTGCACTCGCGGCGCCACGATGGGCGGCTCTTCGTCGATGGCTCGACTGATGCGCGCATAAAGGAAGTCACTGGGTTTGATGGCCAGTTCCTCGCTGCGCAACACATCGCCGATCAGATGATAGGTGTCCCATACCTGGCGCCCATAGGGACTGTCGAGATCTTCCGGGCGAATATCGGCCTCGGCATCGATCCACGCCGAAATGGACGCTTCGAGGGAAGCCTGCTGTTCCTGCTCGTTGGTCGCTTGCATCTCGAATAACTCCTTACCAGCGGCGATCTGTGTCGCGATCGTCGCCCAATACCGATTTCAGCTGTGAGGCAATGGCCTCGCGCGCCCTGAAAATTCTGGAGCGCACCGTTCCGATGGGGCATCCCATGCTTTGCGCGATGTCTTCATAGCTCATACCTTCGATCTCGCGCAGCACGATGGCCGTGCGGAGGTCCTCTGGCAGCGCCTGCATGGCGGCATTCACCGTCTCAGCGATCTGGCGGCTCGCCAGCATCGATTCCGGTGTGCTGATGTCTGTTAGGTTATCGATTCCGTCAAAAGTTTCACCTTCTTCCGTTTCGATCACTGATGACATCGACGGACGGCGATTATTGGACGTCTGCCAGTTCCGTGCCGTGTTGATGGCAATGCGATATAGCCAGGTATAGAAGGCGCTGTCGCCACGAAACTGTGGGAGCGCCCGATAGGCCTTGATGAATGCCTCTTGCGCCACGTCTTCGATCTCGCCTGGGTCACGGATCATGCGCGATAGCAGCCGCATGATCTTGCGCTGATACTTCAGCACCAGTAAGTCGAAGGCACGCTTGTCGCCCCGTTGCACACGGGCGACGAGGGCGGCATCGACATCACGCTGGTTCATGGATTTTCCTTGTTCTGATGGCCCTTGCGCCCGCCTCCGCCTGCCTGGATGCGTAACAGGAGCTCACTCCACAATGGGGGCGAAACCGAGGATTTCCAGACAACGAGATAGAGAGGGCGGGACGAGCCGCCCGGCGAGCACAGCGCCAGCGTGAGCCAGACCGGGCCACGCCACACCTGCGTGAGCTCAAGCGGCACGGGCGTTCCAGACACGCCGAAGGCGCCTGTCGCGGCATCCCAATAGAGCCGGGGGGCCGGAGAGCGCCATTGACGTGCGAGCCGCAACGCCAGCCAACACGCCACGAGGAACAGGCAGGCGTAGGCCGGGAAGCCCCATGGCGCTCCCCCGTGAGCCAGGGTGAGCAAGGCATGGGTGAGGCACAGCACACCGGTAACCAGCATCGCGCCACCGGCAACGACCGCGAGGGGCGTTGCCTTGGTGGACCAGGTGGCGGCGACGCTCACCGTGGTCATCCGCTCAGATGCGGCGTACCACCATCGAGCCGTTGGTGCCGCCAAAACCAAAGGAGTTCGACAGCGCGACGTCGATCTTCAGATCGCGAGCTTCGTTCGCGCAGTAGTCGAGATCACACTCGGGATCCTGATTGAAGATATTGATGGTGGGCGGCGAAACCTGATTGTGCACGGCCAGGGTGGTGAACACGGCTTCAATACCGCCTGCCGCGCCCAGTAGGTGACCGGTCATGGACTTGGTCGAGTTCACGACCACCTTGTAGGCGTGATCGCC
>JAJUGH010000060.1 GCA_029268265.1 Alcaligenaceae bacterium
CCTGCGCTTCATGGGCCTTTTCGACACGGTCGCCCAATTCGGCATCGGCGGATCACACAACCATCTGTACGACTTCGGAGTCGCCCATCTGTGGTCGTGGGTCTCGCATGCGGTCGCGCTGCACGAGCATCGATGGGCCTTTCCGCTCATGAGCGCCGATGCGGGCGGCGCAGGCAACGTGGTGGAAGCCGGTTTCGTGGGTGCGCACGCAGACATTGGGGGCGGCGTGGCATTGCAGGATCCCGGCGATGCCTCGCATGAGCATGCCCAGCCAGCTGAATCCGACCTTGCCAAAGTGGCGCTGGCCTGGATGCACTGGCAGGCCATGGCAGCCACCACCAGCTTCGATGCATTGGAAACCGGGGATACCGACATCCGCGCACCATGGCTGCGCGACATGCGAAGTCCTTGGTTGCGCAGCGTACAGCGGGGCGACCGCGCCATCATGGCTCCTTCAGGCGCTGCTCGCCAGCAATACCAGGAGGACGATCCCCGGCTGGGCTCAGCGGCAAGAACCCAGGCAGAAGCCTTCATTGAACGTCTTCCGGACTGGCGTTCCGCCGCCGGCGAAGTCGTTGGAAAAGTCGACATGACGGGCTATGCGCAGTGGCTGCAAGACACCCTGGGATGGGCGCCGGACTAAGGCTGCCACGGCAATTCACGGTATCATTTTGGCTTCCCTCCCTATTCGAATTCGCTTTTATGCTCCCCGAGCAACAACGACAGCTCATTTCCCACATTGAATCCGCCGTGCGCGACTTGCTGCCCGAAGCGCAAGCCACCATCGTGCTCGAACGGCCCAAGGTCGCCGCCCATGGCGACATCGCCTGCAACATTGCCATGCAACTGGCCAAACCGGCCCGGCGCAATCCTCGTGAACTGGCGCAGCAGATCGTGGACCATCTGCAGGCCAACCCCGCCGTCAGCGAGCTGGTGGCTTCGATAGAAATCGCCGGCCCGGGCTTTATCAATTTCCGGCTGGCGGCGGCGGCCCACCAGGCCGTGCTCCATGCCATCACGCAGCAAGGCGAGCGTTACGGCCACGTCGCGGCTCACGGAAAGAAGCTGATGGTCGAATTTGTGTCGGCCAACCCCACCGGTCCGCTACACGTGGGCCATGCCCGCCAGGCGGCACTGGGCGATGCACTCTGCCGTCTGTACAGTTCGCAAGGCTATGAAGTGCTGCGCGAGTTCTACTACAACGACGCCGGCAATCAGATCAACAACCTGGCCATCAGCGTTCAGGCGCGGGCCCGCGGCATCGAGCCGGAGTCGCCGGACTTTCCGGCAGACGGCTACAAGGGCGACTACATCATGGATATCGCCCGCGACTTCCTGGCAGGCGCCACGGTGCAGGCGGCCGACGGCAACTCGGTCACCGCCAGCCGCGATATCGACAATCTGGATGACATCCGCAGCTTTGCGGTGGCCTACCTGCGCCGCGAGCAGGATCTCGATCTTCAGGCATTCAACCTCAAGTTCGACAACTTCTATCTGGAAAGCTCGCTCTACACCTCCGGGCGTGTCGAGCAGACGGTACAGCGCCTGATCGATTCGGGCCACACCTATGAGCACGAAGGCGCGCTCTGGCTGCGCACCACCGAATTGGGCACGGGTGACGACAAAGACCGCGTCATGCGCAAGACGGACGGCGGCTACACGTACTTCGTTCCGGACGTCGCCTATCACGTCACCAAGTGGGAACGCGGCTACCAGCACGCCATCAATATTCAGGGCAGCGACCACCACGGCACCGTGGCCCGCGTGCGCGCCGGCCTGCAGGCACTCGACATCGGTATTCCGAAGGACTACCCCGCCTACATTCTTCACAAGATGGTGAAGGTGATGCGCGAAGGCGCAGAGGTGAAGATATCCAAGCGGGCAGGCAGCTACGTCACCATGCGCGACCTGATCGACTGGGTCGGTCAGGATGCGGTACGCTATTTCCTCATCCAGCGCCGGGCTGACTCCGAATTCGTGTTTGACATCGACTTGGCACTGTCGCGTAGCGACGAAAACCCGGTCTATTACATTCAATATGCTCACGCACGGATTTGCTCGATCCTGGCGCAGTCGCCCGAACTTCGCGATCAACTGACGGAAGCCGATACCGGCCCCCTCACAGCCCCGACCGAGTTCGCGCTTCTGCGACGTCTGGCCGAATTTCCCAATGCGTTGGCCGCTGCGGCACAGGATCTGGCGCCCCACCAGCTGGCCTTCTGGCTGCGTGACTGCGCCGCCGACTTCCACGCTTGGTATAACTCCGAGCGCGTGCTGGTGGATGACCCGGCCCTTAAACTCGCACGTCTTCGCCTGGCAGACGCCACGCGTCGCGTGATTGCAAACGGACTGGATCTGCTCGGCGTCTCAGCGCCGGAGCGGATGTAGGCAAGAAATATGGCAAGCAGGAAACGCACGTCGACCAAGAACCGCGGGATCACGCTTTACGGCGTGGTGCTGGGGCTCATCCTGGGACTCATCGCGGCGGTGGCGGTGGCCTTGTTCGTGACACGAGTCCCCATGCCCTTTGCCGACAAGGCGAGCCGCAACGCTCCCACGGTGCTCCTGCCCGACGTGCGCGACGCGCCGGACCCCAATCTGGGCATGCATGGCCGCAGCGGAGCCATACCGGGCACCGGCGTGACACCGTCGAATGCCGCGCCGGAGCCCAAGGCGGCTCCTGAGAAGGATCAGGACAGCCTCGGCAACCTGATCGCCCGCCTTGATAGCGGCCCGCCGCCTACGGCCGAACAACAGGTCTCCACACCGCAGCAGGTGGCCACACCTGCGCCGCCGTCCGAAGCGGCACAACGGCCCGCCGCACAGTCGCAGCAAGGAACCTACTTCCTCCAGGCGGGCGCATTTCGCAATCCCGACGAAGCCGAAGCCATGCGAGCTCGCGTCATCATGCTGGGGATGTCCGCTGAAGTCCAGCAGGCCACCGTCAACGGCTCGACCTGGCATCGCGTGAGGGTGGGGCCCTTCAGCGGTCTGGACGAAATGAACAAGGCACGCGCCAGGCTTGGCGGCGAAAAGATCGAAACCTCAGTCGTGCGCAAATAAGGGGAACAATTCCTTACCGGGGGAACCCCTGGACCGCACGGCAGTCTCAACTCTTTTGAATTCAGGAATCATCATGTCGTTAAAGCAACTGATCCTACGCTGCGCTGCCATCGCCACCATCGGAGCCGGTATGGCGTTCGCGCCGGCCTCCCAGGCGCAAACGGAGCAGCGGTATGTGACGATCGAGCCCGCGCAGCCGTCCGACACGGCGGGCAAGGTTGAAGTCCTGGAGTTCTTCGCCTACACCTGCCCACATTGCCATGCCATGGAGCCGCTCACCCACAAGTGGTCGCAAGAGCTGCCCGAAAACGTGGTGCTACGGCGTGTACCGGTTGCGTTCAATGCCGGCATGGCCGACCTGCAAAAGCTTTACTTCAGCCTCGAGGCGCTCGACCGGCTCGACCTGCATAAGAACGTATTCAACGCCATCCATCGCGAGCGCAAGCGTATCTACGACTTCGACGCCATGGCTGACTGGATCGAAACCCAGGGCGTCGACCGCAAGCAGTTCGAAGCGGCCTTCAAGTCCTTCGGCATCAACAACAAGGTGGCGCGTGCCAACGAGCTCGCCAAGAACTACAAGATCGAAGGCACGCCCAGCCTGGCCATTGGCGGCCGCTACGTGACATCGCCTTCAATGACAGGCACTTACGAGGGCGCGATCAGCCAGGCCCAGGCACTGCTGAACGAGGTCCTCTCGAAGTAAGCAGATTTCCTGCAAGGTCCATCCCAACCACGAAAGCCCGGATATCCGGGCTTTCGTGTTTCCGGCGTCCCGGAAAAGTGTCGGGACCTTCCAGCAGTCAGCCTTTTGCCGCGTCCAGTGCTTGCGCCAGATCGGTGATCAGGTCCCCCGCCGACTCCAGCCCGATATGCAGCCTTACGATGGCATGGTCGTCCCCCGCCCAGTACCCGTGGCCTTTCAGGGAAGAAGGGTCCACCAGCTGTACCAGGCTTTCGAAACCGCCCCACGAATAGCCGATTCCGAAGAGAGTGAGCGAGTTCACAAAGCGCCTGGCGCCTGCCGGGTCCAGCTTCAATGCCACCGCAAGCATGCCATTGGAACCCGTGCAATCACGCTTCCATAGCTCGTGTCCCGGGTCCTGTGGCCAGGCGGGATGATGAATGCGCGCCACTTCACTGCGCGATGCCAGGAACTCGCATACCCGTAACGCATTGCGGGCGCATTCCCGCATACGTATCGGGAGGGTCCGCACGCCACGCAAGGCGAGCCAGGCGTCATCAGCACTGACCGCGATCCCCAGCGCGTAATGATTGTCGCTGAGGCGCTTGGCGAGCGCGGAATCCTTGACGATGACCGCACCCAGCATCAGGTCGGAATGCCCGCCCACATACTTTGTGCCGGCCACTACACTGACGTCCGCCCCCAGTTCAAGCGGGCGGTAGATGTAGCCGGAGCCCCAGGTGTTGTCGACCACCATCACCAGGTCGTGCTCGCGGGCATATTCGGCCAGGGCTCGTAGATCGAGCATCTCGAACAGCAGGGATCCGGGAGACTCGACGTACAGCATCCGGGTATTGGGCCGGCGCTGCGCTTCCAGCGCCGCCGTGTTCCCCCGGCTATAGCTCACTTCAACCCCAAACCGACTCAACACAACTGAATCCAGTGTGCGCACCGGCCCATATGCGCAATCGGCCACCAGCACGTGGTCGCCGGCATCAAGCAACGCCATCATGGTCAGCGTGATCGCCGCCATCCCGGAAGACGCTAGGAACGCGCGTTCACCACCTTCTAGCTTGCAGAACACGTCCTCAAGCGCGGCATGCGTCTCCATGCCCACGCGTCCGTACGTCACCGCCCGCTCGCCTCGCGCCCGGGCCGCATGGGCCGCCTCTAGGGCTTCCAGATCGCGGAATCTCACTGTGCTCGTACGGACCGACGGCAGCGCCACCGCAGCGGCGCCCGTGACGGGGTCGAAGTCGTCCAGCCCGGTGTGTTGGAGTAGGGTATCGAGATGTCCTGTGTTCGGCTGCGCCATGTCACCTGTCCAGAGGGGGAAATACAAAAGCTTATCACCGGTGATGGCGGTATATTCATGACGCACGCGGTTATGACGCACGCGGTCACTACGCATCCGTTATGACACACGCGGCCTTCCTTCCACCGCGCCCATTCCGCCTTTTCATTACACCTGACCTTCGCCCATGCTCACGCCAGAAATTGCCCTCTCGTTCTTCGGAATCGCCGTGTTGCTCGCGCTGTCTCCCGGCCCGGACAATCTGTTTGTCCTGATGCAATCGATGATGTGGGGGCGAGCGGCAGGGCTATGGGTGGTGCTGGGGCTTTGCACGGGCGTTCTGGGCCATACCGTGGCGGTATCGGTGGGCCTGGCCGCGCTGTTCGCGGCCTCACAGGCCGCGTTTCTGCTGGTGAAGCTGGTTGGCGCGGCCTACCTGCTCTATCTCGCCTGGGGGGCTTTCCGGGCGGGCGCGATCGGGCCGGGTGGGCACCGCCCCGCCCGCCAGACCGGCGGTCAGTTGTATCGGCGCGGCGTCATCATGAGTCTGACGAACCCCAAGGTCACGATCTTTTTCCTGGCCTTCCTGCCGCAGTTTGCGTCGCCTGCGCGCGGCTCGGTGGGCATGCAGATGCTCATGCTTGGGGTCTTGTTCATGCTGGCGGCGCTGATTGTGTTCAGCGCAGTGGCCGTGTTTTCCGGGGCGGTCGGTGAACGCCTGCAGCGTTCACCCAAGGTTCAGGTCTGGCTCAACCGCATGGCGGGCGCGGTATTCGTGGGCCTTGCCTTGAAGCTGCTTACGACGGAACGGTAAAGCGGCGTCCGCCGACACCAACCGCGAGGCCCATCACCAAGGCATCATCATCAGCAGGGCGTCATCACGCTCCGCAACCGCCATCACGCCCGCTGGAAGCGATAAATGCCGTCATCGCCCATGGAGCGGCGAAGCTTGCCCTCGAAATACAGGGCGTGCAAATGCGCCAAGGCCTCTCCCATCGCGAAAGTAAGCTGGTGCAAATCGAGCTTGCGGCGGAACAACACCGGCACCACATCGGCCGCAGATAGTGGCTCGGCGCAGGCCTGGACCACTTCCTCAAGGCGCTCTGCGTGGTGGGCGTGCTGCTGCGAGATGCGCTCATGCAGGCCGCGGAAAGGCTTGCCATGCGACGGCAGAATCAAGGTGTCGTCCGGCAGGTCATCAAAGCGGTCCAGAGATTTCAAATACAGCGGTAGCGGGTTCGCCTCGGGCTCGTAGTCGAACACGCTCACGTTGGTGGAAATCCGCGGCAGCACCATGTCGCCCGAGATCAGCACACGGGCGGCTTCACAATAGAGCGAAGCGTGTTCGGGTGCATGGCCGTAGCCGGTAATCATCCGCCATTCCCGACCGCCCACCATGAAGCGATCCCCATCCAGCAGGCGGCGATACGTGGCGGGTACGGGCACCACCAGACTGGGGTAGTAGTTGGCGCGCTGGCGAATCTGTTCCAGTGAGTCGGCGTCGCGCAGCCCATGGCGTGAGAAGTGGGCCACGGCCGACTCGCCATTGGGGCCACCCGGCGCTTGTCCATTGGTGACGGGCTGCGCCCACAGCCGGGCGACGTAGTAGTCGGTCATCGTCATCCATAGCGGAGCATTCCAGCGTTCGCATATCCAGCCTGCCAGGCCGACATGGTCCGGATGCATATGGGTGACGATCACGCGCAGGATGGGCAGGCCTTCAAGCGCATTGCTGAAAATCTCTTCCCATAGCGCTTTCACTTCAGGCTTCGCGACGCCGCAATCGACCAGTGTCCAGCCATCGCGCCCGTCGATCCGGTCGCGCAGCAGCCATACATTGATGTGATCGAGAGCGAAGGGTAGGGGCATGCGGATCCATCTCACACCGTCGGCCACTTCCATGGTGGTAGCCGGGGCGGCGAGCGTCTCGCCAAAGGGATATTCAAGCCGCAGCTCGTTGGGATTCATTCGCTTCTCCATTTCATCATTCGTATGCACCGCTGGCCGAACCCGCCCATTTGCGGGTGCCCGGCCGTATGGCATCATGTTACGTTAACGTAAACTGCAAATAAAATCATGAGCCAGACCACCTGGACAATATCCGAACTTGCTCGCGAGTTCGGCATCACGCCGCGCACCATCCGCTTCTACGAAGACCAGGGCATCGTGAGCCCGTCTCGCGACGGGCGAAACCGCGTCTATCACGCGCGTGATCGTACCCGGCTCAAGCTGGCGCTACGGGGCAAGCGCATGGGATTCCAGCTCTCGGAGATTCTGGCTCTCATCAACATGTATGACGCCGCTCCCGGCAACACGGCCGCGCAACTGCAGCATTATGTGGAAGTACTCGAGCAGCACCGCAGCACGCTCGAACAGCAGCGCAAGGACCTGGAGCAGACGCTGCAGGAGATCGAAGAACAGCTCCAGCACTGCCAGAAACTACTGTCCAAGGCCCCGCCCAAAGGCAAACCCTAGTTTTGACGTTTACGTAAACGTAATATATTCACCATAACGGAACTGGAGACACCGACATGAACCTTCCCGGCCTGAACTTTGATCTGGGCAGCGACGTAGACATGCTGCGCGATGCCGTGCGCGACTTCGCACAGGCCGAGATCGCGCCCCGCGCATCAGACATCGATGCCGACGACCAATTCCCCATGGACTTGTGGCGCAAATTCGGCGACCTGGGGGTGCTGGGTATCACGGTGGCGGAAGAATACGGCGGCGCCAACATGGGGTACCTCGCCCACATGATTGCCATGGAAGAGATCTCCCGGGCAAGCGCCTCGGTGGGGCTCTCTTACGGCGCTCATTCGAATCTTTGCGTAAACCAGATCCACCGCAATGGCACCGAGGAGCAGAAGCGGCGCTACCTGCCGGGTCTGGTCAGCGGCGAACACGTGGGTGCGCTGGCAATGAGCGAACCGGGTGCCGGCTCGGACGTCGTCAGCATGAAGCTGCGCGCCGAGAAAAAGGGTGATCGCTACGTCCTGAACGGCAGCAAGATGTGGATCACCAACGGCCCGGATGCCGACACGCTCGTCGTCTACGCCAAGACTGACCCCGAGGCGCATCAGCGTGGCATCACGGCTTTCATCATCGAAAAGGGCTTCAAGGGCTTTTCGGTGGCGCAAAAGCTGGACAAGCTGGGCATGCGCGGCAGCCACACCGGCGAGCTGGTCTTCCAGGACTGCGAAGTGCCCGAAGAAAACGTGCTGGGTGAAGTCAACGGCGGCGTGAAGGTGCTCATGAGCGGCCTGGATTACGAGCGTGCGGTGCTATCCGGTGGCCCGCTGGGCATCATGCAGGCCGTGATGGATGCGGTGGTGCCCTACATCCATGAGCGCAAGCAATTCGGCCAGGCGATCGGTGAATTCCAGCTGATCCAGGGCAAGGTAGCCGATATGTACACCACCCTGCAGGCCAGCCGTGCGTTCTGCTATGCAGTGGGCAAGAACCTGGATACGCTCGGCGCCTCGCACGTACGCGAAGTCCGGAAGGACTGCGCGGCCGTGATTCTTTACTGCGCGGAAAACGCGACCCGGATGGCGGGAGACGGCATCCAGATTCTGGGCGGCAATGGCTATATCAACGAGTACCCCACGGGCCGCCTGTGGCGCGATGCCAAGCTGTACGAGATTGGCGCCGGTACGAGCGAGATCCGTCGCATGCTGATCGGCCGCGAACTGTTCAACGAGACGCGCTAAGCCGGAACGGGTTCATGGCACAGGATGCGGATCATCTCCGGGTGGAACGACCCGCACGGCCCGGCCTGACGGCCGGTCAGGTCGCGACCGTCATTCTGGAAGGATTCGACCGCCATTATTCGTTGTTCCGCTACAGTGCCCAACGTGCCAAGGCCTTGTTCGAAGCCGGAGACTGGCGGCGCATCCAGCAGCTGTCCAGTGAACGCATCGAGTACTACGACACGCGGGTCCGGGAATGCGTGGCGGGCCTGAACGCTGCGCTGCGCGGCATGGCAGCCGTCCCCAAGGCGGACGGCAGTGTCACCATCACCCCCGAAATCGCGGCGTTCTGGCAAGAGGTCAAAACTGAATTCGTGAGCCTGCTCGCCGGGCACCGCCAGCCCGAATGCGCCGAGACCTTCTTCAATTCGGTATCGTGCCGCATCCTGCACCGCGACTACTATCACAACGACTGCCTGTTCGTGCGCCCGGCGGTCGCCACGGATTATCTCGATAGCCGCGTGCCGTCGTACCGCGTTTACTATCCGCTGAGCCAGCGGCTGGACGCCGCGCTCACCGACATGCTGGCAGGCTTCGGCCTGGCAGCGCCCATGGAAGACCTGCCGCGCGACACTCGCCTGCTGGCTCGGCAGGCACTACGTGCGCTGCGCACACTGCTGCCCCGCCAACACACGCATCGGCTGGCGCCCGACTGCCAGATCCAGGTGCTCAACAACCTGTTCTTTCGCAACAAGGGCGCGTATGTGGTGGGCCGTCTAGTCAATCACGGCACCATCCATCCATTCGCCATCGCCCTGCTGCGCCGGCCTTCGGGCGAGATTTATATGGACGCCTTGCTGCTGGGCGAAAACGACCTGAGCGGGCTCTTCAGCTTCACCCGCGCGTATTTCCTGGTCGATATGGAAACGCCTGCGGCTTACGTGAACTTCCTGGCTTCGCTCATGCCGCGAAAGCCCAAGGCCGAGCTCTACACCACCATCGGGCTGCAAAAGCAGGGCAAGACGCTGTTCTACCGTGATTTCCTGCATCACCTGGCGCATTCGCACGATCAATTCGATATAGCGCCCGGCATCCACGGTTTGGTGATGCTGGTGTTCACCTTGCCGTCCTACCCCTACGTATTCAAGCTGATACGCGACCGGATCGCCAAACCGGACATGGACAACGCGACCGTCCGCCGTAAATACCTGCTGGTCAAGAAACATGATCGTGTGGGTCGCATGGCGGATACCTGGGAATATTCCCAAGTCGCCTTGCCACGCGACCGTTTTTCCGGAGCATTGCTCGACGCCTTGCGGGCCGAAGTCCCCAGTCTGCTGGAGGAGGACGGCGACCGCATCGTGCTGCGCCATGTCTACATCGAGCGGCGCATGACGCCACTGAATCTGTACCTGCGCCACGCGACGGAAGCCGCTCTGGATGAAGCCGTGAAGGGTTACGGCGACGCCATTCGCGAATTGGCGGCGGCCAATATTTTCCCGGGGGACATGCTGTACAAGAACTTCGGCGTTACACGCCTGGGTCGGGTCGTATTCTATGATTATGACGAGATACAGCACATGACGGAAATGAACTTCCGTGTCATTCCCCCGGCGCCCAACGAAGAGGCCGAGCTTTCCAATGAGCCTTGGTACCCGGTGGAAGCGAACGACGTCTTTCCGGAAGAATTCCAGTATTTCCTGCTGGGCGACCCGCGTGTCCGAGCTGCATTCCTGAAACATCATGCCGACCTTCTGGAGGCGGATTGGTGGCAGGCGTGCAAGACCCGTGTGGCGCAAGGCCGCATCGAGGACATCTTTCCTTATGCTCCCGCGCGCCGCCTGTCCCGGCAAGGTCCCGCCAGTGCTGCCGTCCCTTCTTCTATAAAGATTCATACAGGAGCAACACATGTCTGACCCTATCGTCCTCGTATCCATCGCTCGCACCCCCATGGGCAGCATGATGGGCAGCCTCTCCAGCCTGGCCGCACACGAGCTGGGTGCCACGGTTATCAAAGCAGCGATCGAACGCGCCGGCATCCAGCCTGACGTGGTCGACGAAGTCATCATGGGCAACGTCCTGCAGGCCGGCCAGGGCCAGGCTCCTGCACGCCAGGCGGCACTGGGTGCCGGTCTGCCCCGCTCGGTTCCCTGCACCACCATCCACAAGGTTTGCGGCTCCGGCCTAAAGGCGGCCATGTTCGGCCATGACCTGCTCAAGGCGGGCAGCGTCAATGTCGTGGTGGCCGGCGGTCAGGAAAGCATGAGCAATGCGCCGTATCTTCTGTTGCGCGGCCGCCAGGGCTACCGCTATGGCCATTCCACCGTGTATGACCACATGGCGCTCGACGGCCTGGAAGACGCCTATCAACGCGGCACCGCCATGGGCGTGTTTGCCGAGCAGTGCGTCTCGAAGTACGAATTCTCGCGCGAACAGCAGGACGAATTCGCGCTGGAATCGCTGCGCCGTGCCCGTGCGGCTGCCGAAGACGGCAGCTTTGACTGGGAGATCACGCCCGTGACGATCGCCGGCCGCAAGGGCGACACCGTCATCGACAAGGACGAGGCGCCCTTCAAGGCCATGCCCGAGAAGATTCCCACGCTCAAGCCCGCCTTCAAGAAGGACGGCACCGTCACGGCCGCCAACGCGTCATCCATTTCCGACGGCGCCGCCGCCATGGTGCTGATGCGTGAATCCACGGCCAGGGAACTGGGCGCCACGCCGCTGGCTCGTATCGTCAGCCACACCCAGCACGCCCATGAACCGGAATGGTTCACCACAGCCCCCGTCGGCGCGATCGAAAAGCTGTTCGCCAAGACCGGCTGGACTGCCGATGACGTGGACCTCTACGAAATCAACGAAGCGTTCGCCGTCGTGACCATGGCCGCCATGAAGGACCTGGGCCTGTCGCACGACAAGGTGAACATTCACGGCGGAGCCACCGCACTGGGCCACCCCATCGGCGCATCCGGCGCACGCCTGCTCGCCACTCTGGTCGGCGGTCTGCGCAAGACCGGCGGCAAGCGGGGCATCGCCTCGCTGTGCATTGGCGGAGGCGAAGCGGTCGCACTTGCCATCGAAATGGTCTAAGCCCCAAGCGGCACCGGCCCAGGCCGGTGCCCTTTTTTTGTCTACAGGAAGTGAAATGCCCGTAATCGAATCCAGCGTCAATACCCGGTCTGCGGCTTTCTCGGAGAATGCCGAAGCGATGCGCGCGCTTGTGGATGACTTGCGACGCAAGTTGGCTGCCACCGCTCTCGGAGGCGGCGAGGAAGCACGCAAAAAGCATCTGGCCCGCGGCAAGCTGCTGCCGCGCGACCGGGTGGAACGCCTGCTCGATCCGGGCTCCCCCTTCCTGGAGTTTTCCCCCCTGGCGGCTCACGGCATGTACGACGATGCCGCGCCGGGCGCCGGCATCATCACCGGCATCGGCCGGGTTGCCGGCCAGGAATGCGTGATCGTCTGCAATGACGCAACCGTCAAGGGAGGCACCTACTACCCCATCACGGTCAAGAAGCACCTGCGGGCACAAGAGGTGGCGCAGCAGAACCGCCTTCCCTGCATTTACCTGGTGGACTCGGGCGGCGCCAATCTACCCAACCAGGATGAAGTCTTCCCGGATCGGGACCACTTCGGCCGCATCTTCTACAACCAGGCGAACATGTCTGCGCAGGACATCGCGCAGATCGCCGTGGTCATGGGTTCCTGCACCGCCGGCGGCGCCTATGTCCCGGCCATGAGCGACGTCTCCATCATCGTCA
>JAJUGH010000061.1 GCA_029268265.1 Alcaligenaceae bacterium
CACGCCGATGTGCGCTTCATGACGGGCCGCCAGATTCTGGAGTGGTACGACAGCGTGGCACCAGGCGAGCAGGCATAAGGGGACTGATGATGCAAACGACTTTTTATCCCCAGCAACGCAATATGCGGCTGTTGTCGCAGGACACGCTCGGCGGGTTCGGCGGAGTAGGCGAAGGCATTGCCATGCAATGTCTGCCCGGCGGCCGGCGCATTCTCTGGCTTGCCCATGAGAGCGCCCCAAAGAATTTCACCGCGGTGGATGTTACCGACCCGCGGCGCCCGAAGGTGGTGGTGCAGACGGATATGCCCCATGCCAACGTAAGGTCCAACTCGCTGGAAGTGAGCGGCAATCTCATGGCAGTGGCCTACCAGGTGAGCACGCCGGGGTTGGCACCGGCCGGCTTCGATCTCTTCGACATCAGTGAGCCGGAGCGTCCACGTTTGCTGTCGCATTTCGATGCCTCTGCCCCGCATTCGCGCGGTGCCCACTGCCTGTGGTTCGTGGACGGGCAAACCGTGCATATGGCGTGTAGTGATCCCGAGCTGGTGCCGCGTAATCAGAAGGACGACCAGATCTATCGCATCGTTGATGTAAGCAACCCGACGTCGCCCAAGGCGGTCGGGAGATGGCATTTGCCGGGCACGATGGAAGGCGACGATGCACCGCCACCCGAGCGGCTCGCTCCGCAATTCGATTCGGGCTTCCGCGCACACAACACGAATGTGTTCCCCGAGCGCCCTGATCGCTGCTATCTCGCTTACCTCGATGGCGGCGCCTTCATCATGGACATCAGCGACCTCAGCAATCCAAAGCCGATTTCCCGCTTTGTGAATTCGCCGCCTTTCAAGGGTTTCACGCATACGGCCCTGCCGCTGTTTGAGCGCAATCTTCTGATCGTCAGTGACGAGACGGTGCAGGACGATGCGGCCGATTGGCCCAAGCTGGTGTGGGTGGTGGACATGAGCGATGAACGCAACCTGGTCAGCATCAGCACGCTGCCCATGCCGCCCGTCGATGTGTTCAAGCATCGCGGAGGCCGTTACGGGGCCCATAACGTCCATGAGAACACCCCCGTTCCGGGATCGTGGAAGTCCGAAGACATCATCGTGTGCTCCTTCTTCAATGGCGGGATCCGGGCTTACGACATCCGGGATCCATTCAGCCCGAAGGAGGTCGCGTATTTCGTTCCGGATGCTCCCGCCGGCACGCCCGTCGGCTCCATCCAGTTCAACGACGTGTTCGTCGATGATCGCGGCATCGTGTTCGCCGTGGATCGGCATGCCGGCGGGCTCTACGCGCTCGAAATGACGGTGTAGCCATGCAGGATGCGCGCACCCCCGTCATCGTCGTGTCCGGATTCCTGGGCAGCGGAAAGACCACGCTGTTGCGCAAGGTGCTGGGCACGCCGGAGTTGGCCAACTCCATGCTCATCGTGAACGAAATCGGTGAGATCGGGATCGATCATCAGCTCTTCGAGCGCTCGGATGATGAAACGGTGCTACTGGATAACGGTTGCATGTGTTGCCAGCTTCGCGGCGACCTCCAGGCGCTGCTGGTCGACCTTGGCATGCGCCGATACCGCGGCGAGTTGCCCAGCTTCGAGCGCGTATTCATCGAAAGCAGCGGGCTTGCCGAACCGGGTCCCATCGCGCAAACCCTGTATGGCGACGGGCCGCTCGCGAAGGACTATCGCCTGGCGCATGTCGTAACACTGGTGGACCCCCTCAATCCCGAAGCTCGTGATGCCGCGCCGGCGGTTGCAACTGCGCAGCTGGTGGCGGCCGATCTGGTCGCCATTACGAAAACGGATGCCGCCAACGCCGGCCAAATAGAGGCGGCTCGCGAATGGGTGTCCTCCGTCAACTCCTTCGCCAAGGTCATTCTCGCGGTTCAGGGCGACATCGACATCGCGTTGCTGGCCGAAGCCACTCCGTTCGATCATCCCGCGCTGACGCAGCGGTCACAAGGGTTGTTCAGCAGCGTGGCCTCCATTCAGGAGGATGGCGATGCATCTACGTCTGACGCCCAGGCAGCGGGTGCCTACCTGGGCCGGCAACGTTCCTTGCATCCGAGCAACGTCCAGAGCTTCGTGCTCGATCTGGGCGAGACGCCGCTGGACCGCAAGCTTTTTGATTTGTTCATGAATTCCCTGTTGCGCCTGCGGGGGCAGGATCTCCTGCGCGTGAAAGGCATCGTGAAGTTCAAGGACACGCCCGATCCGCAATTGATTCAGGGCGTGTGCCACGTCTATGACCAGCCCGTGCCTTTTCCCGACTCCGGGCAAGCGCGCGGTTCAGTATTGGTGATCATTGCGCGCGGTATTGCGCGCAAGCAGGTGGAAGCATATTGGCAGGCGCTGCACGAGCTCGCCGGCTGATCCAGGCGGTTTCAATCTAGGAGGAAGGAATATGTGGAAGACAACAACGATCCTGCGGCCGCTCCTGTGCGCGGTCGCCTTGGCGGCAGGTACTGTCCACGCTGCTGACGATTTTCCCACCCAACCCATACGGATGATCGTCGGCTTCCCGCCGGGCGGCATTTCCGATGTGGTGGCACGGGCGGTGGCCAACGAAGCGGGTAATGTGCTGGGCCAGAGCATCATTATCGAAAATCGCCCCGGGGCCGGCACCACGATCGCTTCCGAAGCCGTAGCGCGATCAAAGCCCGACGGCTATACGCTGCTGTTCCAGGATCTGACCACGCATGCGATCAATGCCAGTCTTTACAAGCGGCTGCCGTTCGATACGCTGAAGGACTTTACGCCGGTTGCCCTGGTGTCTTCCACCCCCTTGCTCCTGGTCGTCAATGCCGACTCGCCCGTGAAGTCGGTGGAAGAACTGAATCAACGTATCAACGAGAAGCCGGATACCTATTTCTATGGGTCTTCGGGAAACGGCACGATCATTCATCTGGCCAGCGAGATGATGAACCGCGCCGTCGGCAACAAGATTGAGCATGTGCCATACAAGGGCAGCGCCGCCTTGGTGACATCCATCATCTCCGGCGATATCGAATACGCCTTCAGCAGCATGCCGCCTGCGATATCGCAGGTTCAGGCGGGTAAGCTGCGCGCCTTGGCCGTCACAACGCCGGAGCGCGTCTCGGCTCTACCGGATGTGCCCACCGTGCGTGAAGCCGGTGTTCCCGCGGCGGAGCTGACTCTGTATAGCGGCATTCTGGCGCCTGCCGGCGTTCCGGACGACGTATTGGAAAAGCTCAATTCCGCTTTCTCCAAGGCGGTTGCCACGCCAGCGATCAAGACTTCCTTCGAGCAGATGGGCGCGACGCCGCTATCGGCCAGCCCCGACGAGGTGCGGCAGCTCATCGAAAAGGAAATTCCCAAGTACGGCGAGGTGATTGAAGCCGCCGGCATTAGCATCAACTGACCGGAGCAATATTCATGTCCAGCGGGACGGGGCTCGGTATGTTAATCTAGCCCTAGGGTTAACCCGTATCTTCAACTCCGCCGATACGGCCGAAGTCACACAGTCCCCATTCCCGCCTGGTTCGGCTTCATGTCCCTATACGGCCTCGTGCCACGCTCTGCCTGCTTCGCTCAGAAGGCGTTGCAGGCGGCACCGTTCCCGCGCAACACCCTGCGTGCGGAACCCGCAGATTGTTCGATCATCCTTTCCGTGTGCGAGCTTTCCACTGAAGCCGCGCGCGGCGTACGCCTGATCCCATCCGTAATCTGTCCTCAGCCTCGTGCCTGAAACGCGGGGTCATGCTGGAATGGGGGTTCGCTTTGCCGTGTCGGCATGATCATGGCTTTCGCATCATGTCCGATATTTCCCTTACGCCTGCCGCGGGTGTTGCGGCGGGCGCCGCCGAGCCCGAAGCGCCCCCCGCGCCGGCCAATAAACCGTCGCGAGTCATCATGGCAAGCTTGATCGGTACGACGATCGAGTTCTATGACTTTTACGTCTACGCCACGGCGGCGGTGCTGGTCTTCCCGCATCTCTTCTTCCCGTCCGGGAATGAGACGACCGCGCTGTTATCCTCGTTCGCCATTTTTGGCGCAGCGATGATTGCGCGCCCGTTGGGCGCAATCTATTACGGTCACCTGGGAGACAAGGTCGGCCGCAAGAAGACGCTTGTGGCTGCATTGCTGACCATGGGCATATCCACTGTCCTGATCGGCATGTTGCCCACCTACGAGATGGCAGGCTGGTGGGCGCCATTGCTGCTGGTCATCCTACGCCTGGCACAAGGGTTTGCATTGGGTGGGGAATGGTCGGGTGCGGCGTTGGTCGCCACCGAGAACGCGCCTAAGGGCAAGCGCGCACTGTACGGCACGTTCCCGCAGCTCGGGGCGCCGCTCGGCTTCATCATTGCCAACGGCCTGTTCCTGATCGTGGCGGCTTTGCTGCCTTCGGACGACCCGACACGCCCTTCGAACGCGTTCCTGAGCTGGGGCTGGCGCATCCCCTTCCTGTTTTCGGCGGTGATGGTGATCGTGGGCCTGTGGGTACGGCTCACATTGGTCGAAAGCACTGCCTTCACGCGGGCCGTGGATAAAGGCAAAGTGGTGAAGCTGCCGCTCGGCGAAGTGTGCCGCAAGCATTGGCGCGAATTGATACTGGGCACGTTCTACATGCTGGCCACGTACGTCCTGTTCTATCTGATGACGACCTTTTCGTTGAGCTATGGCCGTGCACCGGTTGAAGCGGCGGCGGGCCAGCTTTCCGGACTGGGCTACAGCTATAACACCTTCGTGCTCATGCTGATTGCGGGCGTGGTGTTCTTTGGCATCTTCACGCTGTTGTCCGGTCCGTGGGCCGATCGCTTCGGCCGTCGCAAGACGTTGATCGTGGTGACGTTGGGCATCATCCTGTTCGGTTTTTCGTGGGTGCCCATGCTGTCGGCCGGGTTTGCCGGCGTCATGCTGTGGCTGATCATCGGCTTCAGCCTCATGGGTGCCACATTCGGGCCCATGGGTGCGCTGCTGCCTGAGCTGTTCCCGACCAACGTGCGCTATACCGGTTCCGGTATTTCGTACAACGTGTCGTCCATCATCGGTGCGGCAGCGGCTCCGTTCATTGCGGTGTGGCTCTGGAGCATGGCGGACGGCAGCCCGAAGCTGGTGGGCGTCTATCTGGCGGTGGCGGGCACCATTACGTTGATCTCTCTGCTGCTGGGCAAGGAAACCAAGGACAACGTCATCGAGCAGTAGCCGCGGCTGGCTACGCCTCGAGTGACTCAATCACGCTTTCGGGGACATTGATACCTTCGGCTTCGGCGCGGCGCAGCAGATCCGCGCGCCGGCCGCCTGGCAGGCGTACCTCGGTGTCGGCCAGCATGGCCGCCACCAGATGTTCTACCCGTTCCTCATAGGCGGACTTTCCGACCAGGGCGGACGGGTCGATCACCAGGAACACGTGGCCGATATGAGGGCGATTGCCTTCGTTACTGAAGAAGGAGTCGGCTTCGTAGCCGAACGACGCGCCGGTAAGGGCCACGCACAATAGCTCGACCATCAGGGCCAGCATCGCGCCCTTCACACCCCCGGCCGGACACATCATGCCCTCCAGGCCGGCCTTCGCATCGGTAGTGGGTCGGCCTTCCTTGTCGAGTGCCCAGCCTTGCGGAATCTCACGGCCTTCCCGGGCCGCCACCATGAGTTTGCCGCGGGCGACTTCGGACAAGGACAGGTCGATCACGATGGGGTCACCGCTACCGCGCGGAAACACGGCGGCTATCGGATTCGTGCCGAATAGCGCCCGGCTTCCGCCCCACGCCGGCATGGCTGCCGGGGAATTACTGAATGCAAAGCCCACGAGTCCTTCGCGCCCCACCGCATCGAGGTGCAGTCCCGCCACGCCGAAGTGGTGGCTACGGGTCACGCCGGCGAAACCGATGGAATACTGGCGTGCCCGCTGGCAGGCTTCTTTGACGGCCAGTTCGCAGGCGGGGAAGGCCAGACCCTCGTCTGCATCGACCAAAACGCCAGCGCCATGCGAGGCGACGACATGCGCTTGCGCCTGGCCGTTCACCCGGCCGTGGCGCAAATGGCCGGCATATTGCGGTATGCGCGAGAGCCCGTGCGACGCCAATCCCTGCGCTTCAGCCAGGACCAGCGCGCGGGCGGTGGCGGATGCCATGGATTCAGAGGCACCGGCGGAGACGAGTGCCCGGGTGGCGAGTTCAATTAGGGATTCAAGAGTGTGAGCGGCCATGCGGGATCCTTGTCAGGCAATGCGTGTGTCATCGGCGTTGGTGGCGGCGTCTTTCAGAGCCTGCGCCACCCGTTGCGCGATCATCTGGCTGACTCGCACGTTCGATTCGGCGGTGACGCCTGCGATATGCGGTGTCAGAACCAGATTGGGGACCCCGGTGAACGCGCTTGCGGCCGGCAGGGGTTCGTCCAGAAAAACGTCGAGAGCAGCGCCGCCCAGCCGGCCCGCAGACAGCGCGGCAGCCACGGCGTGCTCGTCCACGATGCCGCCGCGTGCGGTATTGATCAGGATGCTATCGGGCTTCATGAGCGCGAGGCGACTGGCGTCGATCAGATTGCGGGTGCTGTCTACCAAGGGAACGTGCAGGCTGGCGACATCGGCCTTCGCCAACAAGGCATCAAGCTCGACGCATTGCACGCCCGATTCCCGCCAGATGGGGGCGTCCGTGCTTATTGCGGGATCATGCGCCAGCACCGTCATACCCATACTTTGGCCGAGTTGCGCCGTCAGACGTCCGATGCCTCCGAATCCGATAAGGCCCAATGTCTTTCCGCCAATCTCCCGGCCATTGGAAAGCGCAGTGCGCGGCCAGTCTCCGGCAGCGACTTGTGCGGAACAGAGATAGGCACCCCGAAGCAGAAGCATGGCCGTGCCGATCACATATTCGGCCACCGCCCGGGCATTCGCCCCTGTGGCGGGAATGACCGCAATGTTACGGCGCTGGCATTCGGCCACGTCAATGTTGTCCAGCCCGACTCCCAACCTTCCGACCACCTTCAGCTGCGTGGCATGGTCCAGCAGTTCTGCGGTGACCTGAGTGCGATTTCGGACGATCAGCGCGTCGGCCCGTTCCAGGTGGCCGGCCAATTCGTTGGGGCGGTCCACCAGCCCGGAATCGTAGGTGACGGAGTGGCTTTCGCGAAGACTGTCTACTGCGGTTTCATCCATGAACTCCGAAATGACGATTTCCATTGCTCCTCCTGGTGGATTGATCCGGGTAGCGTGCGTTCAGGACCGGTTGTGTTCCTGTCCCATGTACTCGTACTGCTCGGTGTTTACGCGCGATATGCGCCACTCGACCGGTTGCTGGTTATAGGAATAGGCCACCCGCCGCAGCTCGAGCAGGGCGGTGCCGGCCGGCACGCCGAGCAGGTCCGCGTGGTCTTCATCGGCCAGCGTGGCGCGCGCGTTTTCCGCGGTGCCGATGACATTGATACCGAAGCTGTCCTGATAGAAGCGGTACAGCGTGCTGGGACGCTCCCGCACCAGCTTTTCCGTCATGCCGCTGAACAGGGCTTCCGGCAGGGTCAAGGTGTCGATCAGGACCGGCGAGCCATGCAGGCTTAACCGATTGGTGATTTCAAAAACCTTGGAGCCCGGTGCCAGCAGCAGCTTTTCACGAGCCTCTTCACCGGCGGAGATCCGACGAAAGCGCAGCAGCTCTGTGGTTGGGTAGGACTTTTCGCCGTCCTGCCTGACGATACGGAAGAAGCGGAAGAAGTGCTGGTTGTGCTCGTGTTTGGCGACGAATGTGCCCCGGCCCTGATGCCGGACCAGGATGTTCTCCGCCGTGAGATCGTCTATCGCCTTACGCAAGGTGCCGATCGATACGCCGAAACGTTCCGCCAGCGGTTTCTCGGGCGGAATGGCTTCTCCCTGCTTCCACTCGCCCGCTGCCAACGCGCTGAGCAGAGCCTGTTTGACCTGCTGATAGAGCGGTGTACCGGTCGGACTTAAAGCCGATAGTGGTGTGTTCATGTGAAGTCCAAGATGGTTGAGTCGACCCTATGATAACTGGATGATGTAGTCATCTATATGATCTACTTGACCTGTATGATACGCATGTGTAGCATTATCTCGAATGTGTATCAATCCCGCGCCGCAGCGGGGCACATCGGGCCTTCTTTTATCGGGAGAAAGAAAGATGATTCACGCCGTATTGCACGACGCCAAAGACACCGTGGCGGTCGCCGTGGTCGAGGAAATCAAGGCAGGCACAGAAATGACCGCCTGGATCATGGATGAAGACAAACTCATCCAGGTGAATGCGCTTCAGGACATTCCCATCGGCCACAAGGTTGCGCTGGCGGACATGAACGTTGGTGACACCGTGTTCAAGTACGGCGTCGATATCGGCAAGGTGGTGGCGCCCATCAAGGCCGGCGAGCACGCGCACGTACACAACATCAAGACCAAGCGCTGGTAAGCCGGTACACCGCTCCAGGGTCGCACTCCCCCTTCCAGCAACGCAACACGCAAAGGATTCTCGCCATGTCGGTTATTTCTTCATCCACCACGTTCATGGGCTACCGCCGCGATAACGGCCGCGTAGGGGTTCGGAACCACGTCATCATTCTCCCGGTCGACGATATTTCGAACGCCGCCGCCGAGGCGGTGGCCAACAACATCAAGGGCACGATGGCGCTGCCTCATCCCTACGGGCGGCTGCAGTTCGGCGAAGACCTGGAGCTTCACTTCCGGACCCTGATCGGTACCGGCAGCAATCCCAACGTGGCGGCTGTGGTGGTGATCGGCATTGAGGAGGGCTGGACCAAGCGCGTCGTAGACGGCATTGCGGCCACCGGCAAGCCGGTGGCGGGCTTCAGTATTGAGCTGAACGGCGATCACAGCACCATCATGCGCGCCTCGCAGCAAGCCAAGAAGTACGTGCACTACGCCACCGCACTGAAGCGCGAGGAATGTCCCATCAGCGACCTGTGGGTGTCCACCAAGTGCGGTGAGTCCGACACGACCTCAGGCTGCGGCGCCAACCCGACGGTCGGCAACGCCTTCGACAAACTGTACGAACTGGGAAGCACGCTGGTGTTCGGCGAAACCTCCGAACTCACCGGCGGCGAGCACATCGTTGCCGAGCGCTGTGCCAATGATGAAGCGCGCGAACGGTTCATGTTCATGTTCAACCGCTACCAGGACATGATCAATCGCTGGAAAACCAGCGACCTCTCCGAGTCCCAGCCCACGAAAGGCAACATCGCCGGGGGCCTGACCACCATCGAGGAAAAGGCATTGGGCAATATCCAGAAGATCGGCAAAACCTGCCGCATCGACGGTGTCCTGGACAAGGCGGAGACCCCGACCCATAGCGGCCTGTGGTTCATGGATTCGTCCTCTGCCGCGGCCGAGATGGTGACGCTGTGTGCCGCCTCCGGCTTTGCCGTGCACTTTTTCCCCACGGGGCAGGGTAACGTCATCGGCAACCCCATTCTGCCGGTCATCAAGATCTGCGCCAATCCGCGCACCGTGCGCACCATGAGCGAACACATCGACGTCGACACCTCGGCACTGCTCCAGCGTGAAATCAACCTTGATCAGGCCGGAGACAAACTGCTCGAGTGCATGCTCGAAACGGCCAATGGTCGCTGGACCGCGGCCGAAGCCCTGGGTCATCGCGAATTCGTGCTGACCCGCCTCTTCGAGAGCGCCTGACCGCCGTGTCGGGAGGACTCTCACCCATCTCGCAATGCGTGCCCACGTACTGCGCGAACTGACCCGTGTGGCCCTTGGTTGGGGCCATACGGGTTTTCTCGTTTCACCGCCGCTGCGGCTCAAAGATCGCAGCGCCCATAACGGACGGAGGGAGTAATGAAGAGATTCAGTCGCAAGTTCTGTGAACTCACCAAAGTGGTGGGCATCCTCGGGATGTCGCTCGGCCTGGGCGGAACCGCTGCCGCAGCGGACTGGCCGAGCCGCTCGGTCAACATCGTCGTGCCGTTTTCCCCGGGCGGCACGACTGACGTCGTCGGCCGCCTGATGGCCGACAAATTGGGCGCCCTCTGGGGGCAGAGCGTGGTGGTGGAGAACAAGCTGGGCGCGGGTGGCAACGTGGGCACCGCGGCCGTGGCGCGGTCCAATCCCGACGGCTACACCTTGTTGATGGCGTCTGGAAGCATTCTGACCGTGAGTCCCCATCTATACAAAGATCTTCCCTTCGATCCGGTGAAGGATTTCGCGCCCATTACGAATGTGGCGGCGGGTCCCATGGTGGTCGTCACTTCGAAGAACGTTCAAGCCAAGACGCTTAAGGACCTCATCGACTTTGCGCAAAAGAATCCCGGCAAGCTCAATATGGGCTCCGCGGGTCTGGGCACGCAGGTGCACATGGCCGGCGAGAACTTCTCTTATGCGGCCGACGTAAAGATGACCCACGTCCCTTATCGAGGCGAGGCAGCCGCTTATGCCGAACTCATGGCCGGGCAGATTGATGTCGTGGTCGGCAACGTCGGCGCGGTGAGCGGCCTTGTGGATGGCGGCCGCATCAACGCACTGGCCGTCACCGGCGAAAAACGCGCTCCCATGCTGCCCGATGTGCCCACGACCAGCGAGGCGGGCATGGACGGCTTCACGAACTACGGCTGGTTCGGCTTCGTCGCACCGGCCGGGACGCCGCAAGAAGTTATCGACAAGATCCAGAAGGATACGGCCAAGGTGTTGGCGATGCCCGACGTCAAGCAACGTCTCGAGTCGATCGGCATGACCCCGGTCGGTAATTCACCGGACGAGTTCAAGGCAGCCATCAAGGAAGAATCCGACTACTGGGCGAAGGTGGTCAAGGACCGCAATATCGTCATCCAGCAGTAGCCAGCAGGACGGCCACGACGTCGCCCGTCGTGGTCAGCAGCAGCCCCAGGCCGGTCATGGCCAGCAAGGAAAGCAGGATGAACCGGAAGGTTCCATCCGACATGCGGTGGTAGAGACGAATGCCCAGTATCGTGGGTACCAGCATGATGGGCGTGACGATCATGAAAAGCTCCACCACGGCCGGCGTGATCATGCCATGCAGGTAAAGACCTGCCAGCGTGATGATGTGCATGAACAGGTTGAAGGCCTGGAAGACGCTACGCTGCTGGTCCTTGGGCCAGCCGCGCAGCGCGCACCACAGCGTTGGCACCGGTGCCGGGATTCCGCCAAAGCCGCCCATCACGCCGCCCACCCAGCCCATGAAGCCGTCTGCCACTTTGCCCCCGTGATGAATGCGCGGGATGTGTTGCAGGCACAGGAGAGTCGTGCAGTAGGCGGCCAGCAGCAAGCCAATGCCGAACTTGAAGAACAGTGGGTCCATTGCTTGAAGCAGCTGCATGCCAATCGGCACGCCCACCGCTCCCCCGATGACGAAGGGAATCAGCCGCGGCAGGTTGAAGCCTCGGCGCATTGAGGAAACGGCAAGCAACTGGCCAACCAGTGAGCCATATACCACCACAGGCACCGCTACAGCCGGTTCGATTACCCATGACCAGACGGCGAGCGACGCCAGTCCGAAGCCGAAGCCGGCCAGGCCCTGTATAAAGCCTGCCACGGCGCTGCCCAGCGCGATGATAAGGGTGAGTTCCATTGATTATTCCGGCTGGCGGATTTTTGGCGCCGGCATGCCGTGCAGTGTGACGTTGATACAAGCCGGAAGGTTCGAGCTGGCGGCGGCTTCGAGCGCGCCAGGTAGGTCGGATAGCGCGTGCACCGCGGCGCCGTGCGCGCCAAATCCCCTTGCCACACGGTCATAGGTCGTAGGCAGCAATTCACAGCCTTTGGCCCGTCCGGTTCCGTAGGCTCGTAACTGTATCTGATATTCCGCATTCCAGCAGGCATCGTTTCCAACGATGCAGAGGAAGGGTGCGTCGGCACGCAGTGCCGTGTCGAACTCCGCGCAATGAAAGCCGAAACTGCCGTCGCCCATCAAGGCGACCACCAGCGCCTCGGGTCGGGCCAGCCTGGCAGCCACCGCCATGGGCAGTCCGGCTCCGATTGCCCCCGCACTGCCGTTGATGAGCCGGTAAGGGGCCGTCAGACAGGCCTGAGCCCATTGGCCGAATTCGCCGCCGTCGACCACCAGCACCGAATCGGGGTGGGCATCGAGCATGGATTGCACCGCTGAACAGAGTGCTGCGGGGTGCAGCCCTTCCGGCGTATCGCCGGGCACGGTCTTCCATTCGGCGGGCCGATAGCTCACTGCGTCCCGTACCCGCCCTAGCCAACTTTCCCGTGCCGATGAGCGATGGTGATTCGGCGCATCGGGCCGCAGGTCCGCGGCATGGCCGGCTTGCTGCTGCAGGGCTTGGAGGCTTTGGTCGAGGTCCGCGATCGCTCCGAGCATGAGCCGGTGGCCGACAGCGCGCCGGCTACGTTCCAATTCCGCCGCGTCGGGGTCGATCTGGAGGAAGCGGCATTCGGCGCTGAAGCC
>JAJUGH010000062.1 GCA_029268265.1 Alcaligenaceae bacterium
AAATACGAATAGGTTCCCAATGCAGCCCGTGGTTGAAAAATTGTCCGGCCTTGAGCGCCGTGTGGATGTGGTCGTTTCGCTTGCCGACGTCGAGAAGGAAGTACAGGCCCAGCTGAAGCGCGTCGCTCGTACCGCCAAGGTGCAAGGGTTCCGCCCCGGCAAGGCGCCGCTCTCCATCATCGAACGCAGCCATGGGCCCGGCATCCGCTACGACGTCATCAATGACGAAGTGGGCCGCAGCCTCGACAAGGTTTTGTCCGACTCGCAGCTGCGTGTGGCCGGCTCCCCTCAACTCGAGCCCAAGACTGAAGGCGTGGAGGACGGTACGCTGGCTTTCTCGGCCACCTTCGAGGTGTATCCGGAAATCGAAGTGCCCGACCTCTCCACGCTGCAGATCACTCGCAGCACCTGCGAAGTGTCCGACGCCGATATCCAGCGCACGATCGACATTCTGCGCCGTCAACGCGCCGTCTACGAAGCCCGTGAAGGCCGCAAGGCAGGCGAGGGCGACCGCGTGACACTCGATTTCGTCGGCCGTATCGACGGCGAGGAATTCGAAGGCGGCAAGGCCGAAGCGTTCCCCTTCGTGCTGGGCCAGGGCCGCATGCTGCCTGAGTTCGAGACTGCCGTGACCGGCATGGCTGCCGGCGAAACCAAGACTTTCCCGCTTACCTTCCCGGAAGACTACGGCAGCCAGCAAGTTGCCGGCAAGACTGCCGAATTCACGATTACCGTAACGGAAGTGGCCGAAGGCGTTCTGCCGGAAGTGGATAGCGAATTCGCGAAGCAGCTCGGCCAGGCCGAAGGCGATGTCGAAAAGCTGCTGGCTGATGTGCGCACCAACATCGAGCGCGAGGTGAAGGCTCGCCTGCAAGCCCGTACCAAGGGCAGCGTCATGGACGCCCTGGTGGGCGCCTGCAACTTCGACGTGCCCAAGGCGCTGGTGAAGAACGATGCTGAAGGCCGTGTTGCCGCCGCGCGTGAAGACCTGAAGCAACGCGGCGTGCCGAACGCCGACAGCCTGCCGATCCCGCTCGAAGCTTTCGAAGCTGAGTCCGAGCGCCGCGTGCGCCTGGGCCTGCTGGTATCGGAACTCGTGAACAGCGCAGATCTGCAAGCCAAGCCCGAGCAAGTCCGCGCGCGCATCGAAGAGTTTGCCCAGAACTACGAAGAGCCGGCCCAGGTGGTGGCTTATTATCTGTCCGACCGTCAGCGCCGCGCTGAAATCGAGGCCATCGTGCTGGAAGACAACGTGGTTGACCACGTGCTGTCCAAGGCCCAGGTTACGGAAGAAAGCGTGGGGTTTGAAGAACTCATGGGGACCAACTAAATGTCGCGTTTCACCGATTTTTACGCCTCGCTGTATGGTGGCGACTCGGTAGTACCTTCCAGTTTGGGCTATGTGCCCATCGTGGTCGAACAATCGGGTCGTGGCGAGCGTTCCTACGATATCTATTCCCGCCTTTTGCGGGAACGGGTGATTTTTTTCGTCGGCCCGGTCAACGACCATTCGGCGAACCTCGTAGTGGCGCAGCTGCTGTTCCTTGAATCGGAGAACCCCGACAAGGACATCTCGCTGTACATCAACTCGCCGGGCGGATCGGTATACGCTGGCATGGCCATCTATGACACCATGCAGTTCGTCAAGCCGGACGTCTCCACGCTGTGCACCGGCATTGCCGCCAGCATGGGCGCCTTCCTGCTTGCAGCGGGGGCCAAGGGCAAGCGTTACACCTTGCCCAACTCCCGCATCATGATCCACCAGCCTTCGGGCGGTGCGCAGGGCCAAGCCTCTGACATCCAGATTCAGGCTCGTGAAATCCTGAGCCTGCGTGAGCGCCTCAACGAAATCCTGGCCAAGAACACCGGTCAGCCCGTGGAGCGCATTGCGGTGGATACAGAGCGTGACAATTTCATGTCCGCTGAAGATGCGCTATCTTATGGGTTGGTAGACAAGGTCCTGAGCTCGCGCAGCGAGCAGGCCTGATTACCCCGGGATTGCGTCTCGTGGCGCAATCCGCCGAACGGCCGGTCGAGACCGGCCGCCACTTTCGCGGCGCCTGCCGGCGTCGCTTTGACTGACCCGAAATTCCTATGCCCGAGAAAAAAGGTTCGAGCGACGATAAAACCTTGCATTGCTCCTTCTGCGGTAAGAACCAGCATGAAGTGCGCAAGCTTATCGCCGGGCCGTCGGTGTTCATTTGCGACGAATGCATCGACCTGTGCAATGACATCATCCTCGAGGAATCGCAGGAAGCTGCGCGCGATGCCGTGCGCACCGAGCTGCCCGCGCCCGCGAAGATCAAGGAGTTCCTTGACGACTATGTCATTGGTCAAGAGAAACCCAAGCGTACGCTGGCCGTTGCCGTCTACAACCATTACAAGCGTATCCGCTATGGTGAAGTGAAGGGCAATGATGTCGAGCTGAGCAAGAGCAACATCCTGCTGATCGGGCCCACCGGCTCGGGCAAGACCTTGCTCGCGCAGACTCTTGCGCGCATGCTGGATGTTCCGTTCGTCATGGCCGATGCCACGACCCTGACCGAAGCGGGTTACGTCGGTGAAGACGTCGAGAACATCATTCAGAAGCTGCTGCAGAACTGCAACTACGATGTAGAAAAGGCACAGCGCGCCATCATCTACATCGACGAAATCGACAAGATCTCGCGCAAGGCCGACAACCCCTCGATCACGCGCGACGTCTCGGGCGAAGGCGTCCAGCAAGCCCTGCTCAAGCTGATCGAGGGTACCGTCGCTTCGGTGCCTCCCCAAGGTGGGCGCAAGCACCCCAACCAGGATTTTGTCCAGGTCGATACCACCAACATCCTGTTCATTGTCGGCGGCGCGTTCGACGGGCTCGAGAAGGTCATCCGTGATCGCACCGAGCGGTCCGGCATCGGCTTTTCGGCTGCGGTGCACACCAAGACCGAGAAGGGCGTCGGCGAACTCTTCAACGAAGTCGAGCCTGAAGACCTCATCAAATTCGGCTTGATTCCCGAGCTGGTGGGCCGGTTGCCGGTAGTGGCCACCTTGCAGGAACTTGACGAAGACACGCTGGTCAGAATCCTTACCGAACCCAAGAACTCGATCATCAAGCAGTTCCAGAAGCTGTTCGAGATGGAAGAAGTCGAGCTGGACGTGCGTCCCGCGGCGCTCAATGCCATCGCTCAACGTGCGATCAAGCGGCGTACCGGTGCACGCGGCCTGCGATCCATTGTGGAACAGGCCTTGCTTGACACCATGTACGAACTGCCATCGCTCGAAAACGTGAAGCAGGTCGTGCTTGATGAAAATGCCGTGACCGGCAAGGGCGTGCCCATGCTGATCTACGAAGACGGCGCCGACACGCAAGCGGCTTCCACGCAATCGTCACGGAAACTCCGAGGGGCGGCCTGAGCAGGTTTGACACTTTCTTGGCCGGCTTGCTTGAAATTTCCACGGTTGCCGCCATCTACATGACAGGAAATCGCTGAAAGGGAGGCCCAGGCTTCCCTTTCGCATCTGAAGCCGAATATTTAAGGAAAGTAATTATGTCTGCGAGCCAGATTCTTACTTCGGAACCCATGGATCTGCCGCTGCTGCCCTTGCGGGACGTAGTGGTATTTCCACATATGGTGATTCCCCTGTTTGTCGGCCGTCCACGCTCCATCCGGGCGTTGGAGCTGGCCATGGAAGCTGGCAATCACATCATGCTGGTGGCACAGAAGTCGGCCGGCAAGGATGATCCCCGCCCCGAGGATCTGTACGAGATCGGTTGCGTCGCCAGTATTCTGCAAATGCTCAAGCTGCCGGACGGCACCGTCAAGGTGCTGGTCGAAGGCCTGCAGCGCGCCCGCATCGACAGTGTGGTCGATGCCGAAACGCATTTTTCGGCCGTCGCGGTTCCGCTTACACCCGAGACGGGCGACAGCGCGGAAGTGGAAGCGCTGCGCCGCGCCGTGATGGCGCAGTTCGAGCAATACGTGAAGTTGAACAAGAAGATCCCGCAAGAGATTCTTACTTCGCTCACGGGCATCGACGAGCCTGGCCGCCTGGCGGACACCATCTCGGCGCACCTGCCGCTGAAGATCGAGCAGAAGCAACGCATGCTTGAAGTGGCGGGAACGGCCGAGCGGCTTGAAGGTCTGCTGAACCAGCTGGAAGAAGAAATCGACATCCTGCAGGTCGAGAAGCGCATTCGTGGGCGCGTCAAGAAGCAGATGGAGAAGAGCCAGCGCGACTACTACCTGAACGAACAGGTCAAGGCCATCCAGAAGGAACTGGGCGAGGGCGAGGAGGGAGCCGACCTCGAGGAACTGGAAAAGAAAATCCAGACCAGTCACTTGCCCAAGGAAGCTCGCAAGAAGGCCGAAGCGGAGCTCAAGAAGCTCAAGCTCATGTCGCCCATGTCGGCCGAAGCCACCGTGGTGCGCAACTATATCGACACCTTGATCGGGTTGCCGTGGCGCAAGAAGAGCCGCATCAACAATTCCATCGCCAACGCGCAGGAAGTGCTTGATGCCGACCACTATGGGCTCGAGAAAGTCAAGGAGCGCATCGTCGAATACCTCGCGGTGCAGCAGCGCGTGGACAAACTGAAGGCGCCCATCCTCTGTCTCGTCGGCCCTCCCGGAGTCGGGAAGACGTCGCTGGGGCAGTCCATCGCCCGGGCCACGAACCGCAAGTTCGTGCGCATGGCGCTGGGCGGGGTGCGTGATGAAGCCGAGATTCGCGGTCACCGCCGGACTTACATCGGCTCCATGCCGGGCAAGATTCTGCAGAACATGTCGAAGGTGGCCGTGCGCAACCCGCTGTTCCTGCTGGATGAGATCGACAAGATGGGAGCGGACTTCCGTGGTGACCCATCATCGGCCCTGCTCGAAGTGCTGGATCCGGAACAGAACCACACGTTCCAGGACCACTATGTCGAGGTCGACTTCGACCTGTCCGATGTGATGTTTGTTGCCACCAGCAACACGCTGAACATCCCGCCGGCCTTGCTCGACCGTATGGAAGTCATCCGCCTGTCGGGCTATACCGAGGACGAGAAGGTGCACATCGCCTTCGACCACCTGCTGCCCAAGCTGATGAAGAACAACGGCGTGAAGGAAGGTGAACTCGTGGTTGAAGAGGCGGCGGTACGCGATATCGTTCGCTACTACACCCGCGAGGCAGGCGTTCGGGCCCTAGAGCGCGAAATCAGCAAGATCTGCCGCAAGGTGGTGAAGCAGCTGTTGCTGCAAGCGTCCGCAGCATCGTCCAATGGCAGTAAGGCTGAAGGCGAGAACGCGAATGGCGCTTCCGGTGTAGCCACGCATACGCCGGCCGAGCCGATCCGCGTCACCGCCGAGAACCTGTCCGACTTCCTCGGCGTGCGTCGTCACACCTTCGGCATGGCCGAGAAGGAAAACAAGATTGGTCAGGTGACCGGTCTGGCCTGGACGGAAGTGGGCGGCGACTTGCTCACCATCGAAGTGGCCGATATGCCGGGCAAGGGCGTGGTCCTGCGTACCGGTTCCATCGGCGACGTGATGAAGGAGTCGGTGGAAGCGGCCCGTACGGTGGTGCGTGCCCGCTCCCAGAAGTGGGGCATCGCCAATACGGCTTTCGAGAAGCGCGACCTGCACGTGCACTTCCCGGAAGGCGCCACACCGAAAGACGGTCCTTCGGCGGGTATTGCGATCACCACCGCCATGGTGTCCGCACTGACCGGCATTCCAGTCCGGGCAGACGTCGCCATGACGGGCGAGATCACGCTGCGTGGTGAAGTCCTCGCCATCGGCGGCCTGAAGGAAAAGTTGCTTGCCGCACACCGCGGCGGCATCAAGACCGTGCTGATACCGGAAGAAAACGTGAAGGATCTCGCAGAGATTCCCGATAACGTGAAGAATCACCTGGAGATCATTCCGGTTCGCTGGATCGATCGGGTTCTGGAAGTGGCGCTGCAGCATCTGCCGACACCGCTTTCCGACGAAGAGGTGGCCCGCCTGGCTGCCGAATCGGTAGCGGCGGCCAAGAAGGTGGATGATGCCGGCAGCGACGTTGTGAAGCACTAAGGTGGGGCGGCGTCAGCACCGCGCTGACGCCTCTTGCACCAGCAGTACCCGCGGCCTTGCAGTTTGATGGCCGCATTCAAAGACCCCGATCAGAGCATTCTGGTCGGGGTCTTTTTATTGGTGGTTCAGACAGATAGCGCCGGCGCCCTGTAAGAGCTTTGTATGCGAGTAAGGGCTTGGTACGGCGGCTTACTGCAAAGGTGTATTGCGGATCAGGCCCACCGCGATGCCTTCCAGTGCGAAGTCTTCGCCGGGGTCCACAACAATGGGATCGAAGTCGGGATTTTCAGGTAACAACTGGATTGTGTTCCCCTGGCGCAGCAGCCGCTTCACGGTGACTTCGTCTCCGAGGCGGGCGACCACGATTTGGCCGTTACGCGCCTCAGGCGCCTTTTTCACAGCGAGAAGGTCGCCATCGAGTATGCCGGCATCCCGCATGCTAAGGCCCCGTACGCGCAGCAGGTAATCCGGCGCAGGCTTGAAGAGGGAGGATTCGACGTTGATTTCACGCTCTATGTGTTCGGCAGCCAGAATGGGGCTACCCGCAGCAACGCGCCCGACGATGGGAAGCATGAGTGATTGGGCGAAGGCACTGAGCGGCGCGGAGGCCGACGGTGGCAATTCCGCTGCGGGAGACGGCGCGTCATCGGCCAGCCGGATACCGCGAGAGGCGCCGGCAGTAAGCACGATGGCACCTTTGCGAGCTAGTGCGCGCAGATGGTCTTCCGCCGCGTTGGGGGACCGGAAGCCCAAGGCCTGGGCGATCTCTGCACGGGTGGGAGGGAAGCCGGTACGCTGGATTTCGGCCCGGATGAGGTCGAGGATTTCCTGCTGGCGGGCGGTGAGCTTGATGGCCATGGCGCATGCTGTTTTTTTATACAGTTGTGATTTTGCCGCGTTTCGCGGCCGAGATCAAGCCATGCGGCGCTGGGGCACCTCATTGAACCTCCCAAGGACGATGTAAATGCCAATGGAACAAATAGAAGCAACAGAAACATCGAAACTGGATATGGCGACGCCGCCTCCCGTGCGGCTCCCCATCCCTTTGCGTCGGCTGGCGCTTTTTCTGGACATCGATGGAACGCTCGCTCCGATAACGTCCCGCCCCGAGTTCACTCGCGTGCCGCTGGACACCCGTCGCACCTTGCTACAACTGCATCAATCGGGAGTGGCCGTTGCGGCTTTGAGCGGGCGCCCGCTTGTGCAGGTACGCCGGTTGCTTCGTCCTCTTCAGATTCCCGCAGGAGGTTCACACGGTGCACAACTTGGCTCAGCAGACGGACGCAGTGTTCGTGCAACGGGTTTGCTTCCGTCGGCTCTCGTGCAGCGCATCCAGCAAGGCATCGAATGTCTGCCTGGCGTGTGGCTGGAGCGCAAGCCGGCCTCGCTTGCCATTCATTGGCGACAGGCGCCCCAGTTCCGTGAGGATGTCGACAGACTTGCGCATGCGGCGTTGGCGGAGACGCCAGGATGGCGGCTGGTGCCGGGACACTGCGTGCACGAACTGCGCCCGTCAGGACGAGACAAGGGAATCGCACTTCAGCGGCTCATGCGCCGCCCCGACTTTACTGGCCGATGGCCGCTGGCCATTGGCGATGACAGGACAGACGAAGACGCATTTGCCGCAGCCCTGGCGCTGGGCGGAGCCGCCATCCGGGTCGGCGACGCTCCTGATACGGCCGCGCCTTGGGTGTTACCCGATGTCGGTGCGCTCGCACACTGGCTTCGGGCGCAGATGCAGAGAGGCTCGGTTTGATTACATCGATAAAGGAAAGGGGAAATGGACAGACTCGAACGCGTGGTGATCGTGGCGAACCGGACGCCCGCCGTGAAATCAGCCGGAGGGCTTGCCAGTGGATTGCTGGACGCCCTCAAGAAGGAACGCAGTTTATGGTTCGGCTGGAGTGGGGAACTACGCGAGGATCCCAGCAACACGCTGCAGCAATTCAGCCAAGGCAAGCTTACGGTGGCGGCCATACCGCTTTCGCCCGAAGCACATAATCGCTACTACAACGGTTTTGCCAACGGTGTTCTGTGGCCGGCCTTTCACCACAGGCTGGACCTGATGTGTTTCACCGAAGATGACTACACCGGATACCTTGAGGTCAATCAGCACATGGCGGAGCAGCTGCGGCCGCTGCTGAATGATAACGACATTATCTGGGTCCACGATTATCACCTTCTGCCATTCGCCGCGATGTGCCGCGGACTGGGCATCCAGCAGCGGCTGGGCTTTTTCCTGCATATCCCTTTTCCCGTGCCCAGCGTCGCACAAGCCATCCCCCGCATCGACGAGCTCCTCGATGCCATGTGCTCATATGATTTGCTGGGTTTCCAGACCGAGGATGATCGTCAGGCTTTCGTCGCCCTGTGCCGCGAGCGCCGGCCGGAGATCCCGATTCCCCAGACCGGCGTGTATCCGATCGGGGTAGACCCGCATGCGCTGCGCCGCGAAGCCGAGGCGAAGCCTGTAGTAGAGCTGTGGCCCGATGCAGGGAAGATCCAGGGCATCATAAGCGTGGATCGGCTTGATTACACCAAAGGCTTGCCGGAGCGGTTCAAAGCCTACGGCTTGCTGCTGGAAGAGCATCCCGAGCTTCATGGCAACGTCCAGTTGGTCCAAATCGCTCCACCGTCACGCACGGACGTCCCGGCGTATGCAGAGTTGCGCCATGACCTTACCGCCCTGGCCGGCGAAATTTTGGGCAAGCATGGCGATCTGGAATGGCAGCCGCTGGTGTATGTGGAGCGTCAGCATGATCGTGCGGTGCTCATGCCGCTGTATCGGCAGGCGAGGGTCGGTCTGGTTACGCCGCTCAAGGACGGCATGAACCTGGTTGCGAAAGAGTTTGTCGCTGCACAGGATCCCGACGATCCCGGAGTGCTGGTGCTGTCCCGGTTTGCCGGCGCAGCGTGCCAGCTCGATGGTGCGTTGCTGGTCAATCCGCATGATCCGGGCGAAGTCGCCGACGCCATGAGGTATGCTCTCACCATGTCGCTGGAGGAACGTCGTGCGCGTCACCGCCGCATGTGGGCGGTGCTGTGCGCTTCGGATATTGACGGATGGCGCCGACGCTTTCTGGTCGACTTGAAGGCTGTTCGCACCCAGAAGGTGAAGACGGGCGAGCCGCTGAGCGCGTGAAAACAAAAACCGCTTCGCGATATCAGTCACGGCGCGGTTCGTCCAGGACTGGCCTGAAGCGACCGACGCTGATGCCGGCCGGTCGCTTGTTTTTATGACTGCAAGCTTATTTGCTCAGTACCGCAGCAATCGACTTGGCGACATGGTCGATGTTGCCGCTGTTGAGCGCCGCCACGCAGATGCGCCCGCTGGATACGGCATAGACACCGTGCTCTTCGCGCAGGGCGTCGACCTGTTCCTTGCTCAAACCCGAATAAGAGAACATGCCGCGCTGTGCCAGCACAAAGTCAAAGTTGCGCGTAACACCATGAGCCTTCAGTTTTTCGACCAGTTGTTCGCGCATGCTACGGATACGGCCGCGCATTTCGGCCAGTTCCTGCGTCCAAAGATCGAAGAGCTCGGGCGTGTTCAGAACCATGGAAACGATCGTGCCGCCATGCGTGGGCGGGTTCGAGTAATTGGTACGGATCACGCGCTTGAGCTGGCTCAGCACCCGTTCGCTCTCTTCGGAGGAGGAGCAGATAAGCGTGAGGGCACCCACTCGTTCGCCGTACAGCGAGAACGACTTCGAGAACGAGGAGCTCACGAGCATGGTGATGTCCTGGCCTGCAAAGTGGCGAACGACCGCGGCATCTTCTTCAAGGCCTTCGCCGAAGCCCTGATAGGCGATGTCAAGGAACGGAACCAGCTCGCGTTGTTTCACGACCTGCGCGATCTGTTTCCACTGTTCGAAGGTGGGGTCCACGCCGGTGGGGTTGTGGCAGCAAGCGTGCAGGATCACGATCGTGCCGGCCGGCTGCTGGCTCAGGTTGTCGATCATGCCCTGGAAGTCGAGCCCATGGGTCTCGGCGTCGTAATAGGGGTAGGTCTCTACGGGGAAGCCGGCACGCTCGAAGAGGGCGCGGTGGTTTTCCCAACTGGGGTTGCTGATAACGACCTTGGCCGACGGCTTGAGCCACTTCAGGAAGTCGGCGCCGATTTTGAGTGCACCCGTACCGCCAAGGGCTTGGGCGGTAAGGACGCGGCCAGAGTCAAGCAGAGGATGGCCTTCGCCCAGCAAGAGGCGTTGCGCGCCCTTGTTGTAGGCGCCGATACCTTCAATAGGCAGGTAGCCGCGCGGAGCGGCTGCTTCGACACGGGCGACTTCCGCCTTGTGCACAGCCTTCAGCAGCGGAATCCTGCCTTGGTCGTCGTAATAGACGCCGACGCCGAGGTTGACCTTGCCGGCACGCGGGTCGGCATTATATTGTTCATTGAGGCCCAGGATAGGGTCGCGCGGTGCGAGTTCGACCGATTCGAAAAGCGAGTTCATATTTGGTGGCTGAGCTGCAGATAAGAAAGGCTGGCGAAATGGTGCGTAAGAGTGTGATAATACGGGGTTTCCCTTAGGTGTGTCCAGTATGGCCAAAGACCCTGGTTTCGTTGAGTTCCCGGGTAGCCCCTTCCAGCTGTACCAGCCCTACCCACCGGCAGGCGACCAGCCTGCCGCCATTGATGCGCTGGTGGAGGGGATTAATGACGGGCTGATGTACCAGACGCTTCTGGGGGTGACGGGGTCCGGCAAGACCTACACCATGGCCAACGTGATTGCTCGTACCGGCCGGCCGGCGCTGGTATTGGCGCACAACAAGACGCTTGCCGCACAGCTCTATGCTGAAATGCGCGAGTTCTTTCCGCGCAATGCCGTCGAGTATTTCGTCTCGTATTACGACTACTACCAGCCCGAAGCGTATGTGCCGTCACGCGACCTTTTCATCGAAAAGGATTCGTCGATCAACGAGCATATCGAGCAGATGCGGCTGTCTGCCACCAAGAGCCTGCTCGAGCGGCGCGACACCATCATCGTGGGCACTGTCTCCTGCATCTACGGTATCGGGAACCCGGGCGACTACCATGCGATGGTGCTCACCCTGCGTACCGGCGACCGGATTCACCGCCAGGAACTGCTGGCACGGCTCGTGGCCATGCAGTATGAACGCAACGACGTGGAGTTCGCTCGCGGCCATTTCCGCGCACGCGGCGAAACGATCGATGTGTTTCCGGCCGAACATGCCGAACTGGCATTGCGCATCACCCTGTTCGATGACGAAGTCGAATCGCTGGAGATGTTCGACCCGCTCACGGGCAAAGTGCAGCAGAAAGTGCCACGTTTTACCGTGTTCCCGAGCTCGCACTACGTCACGCCGCGCGATACGGTGCTGCGGGCCATTGAAACCATCAAGGCAGAACTGCGTGATCGCGTGAAGGAGTTGCTGGCGGACGGCAAGCTCGTGGAAGCGCAGCGGCTGGAACAGCGCACGCGTTTCGACCTCGAGATGCTGCAGGAGCTGGGTTTCTGCAAGGGCATCGAAAACTATTCGCGCCATCTTTCTGGCGCGGCGCCGGGCGAGCCACCTCCCACCCTGATTGACTACCTCCCGGCCGATGCGCTCATGTTTGTGGACGAGAGCCACGTCACCATGGGGCAGCTCGGCGGCATGTATCTAGGCGACCGTTCCCGTAAATCCACCTTGGTGCAGTTCGGGTTCCGTCTGCCCTCCGCCATGGACAACCGGCCGCTGAAGCTCGAGGAATTCGAGCAGCGGATGCGCCAGAGTGTCTTCGTCTCGGCAACGCCGGGGCCCTACGAGGCTGCTCATTCGGACAATATCGTGGAGCAGGTGGTGCGACCCACCGGGCTGGTGGATCCGGTGGTAGAGGTTCGTCCGGCCGGCACCCAGGTGGATGACCTGTTGGGTGAAGCAAATCGATGCATCGCCAAGGGCGAACGGGTTCTGGTTACCACGCTCACCAAGCGGATGGCAGAGGACCTGACCGACTACCTGCTGGAGAACGGCCTGAAAGTCCGTTATCTGCATTCCGACATCGATACGGTGGAGCGGGTGGAGATCATCCGTGACCTTCGGCTAGGGGTGTTCGACGTACTGGTGGGGATCAACCTGCTGCGCGAGGGCCTTGATATCCCCGAGGTCTCTCTGGTTGCGATCCTCGACGCCGATAAGGAAGGATTTTTGCGGTCCGAACGCAGTCTTATTCAGACCATCGGGCGTGCCGCCCGCAACCTGAACGGCCGTGCCATCCTGTACGCCGATCGAATCACGGATTCGATGCGCCGGGCCATGGATGAAACGGAACGGCGCCGTCAGCGTCAGCTGGCATTCAACGAAGAGCACCAGATCGTCGCGCGCGG
>JAJUGH010000063.1 GCA_029268265.1 Alcaligenaceae bacterium
CGCTGGTCACTTCGGCCATCGACAACGCACGGCGCGCGGAAGAACTCGGTTTGCCGCCCGACGCCATCATTCTCTCGTGCAAGGTCAGCCACGTGCAGGACCTGATCACGGTTTATCGTGATCTCTCAGCGCGCTGCGATTACCCCCTGCACCTTGGGCTCACCGAAGCCGGCATGGGCAGCAAGGGTATCGTGGCATCCACGGCTGCCCTGGCCGTGCTGCTGCAGGAAGGCATCGGCGACACCATCCGCATTTCGCTGACACCCGAACCGGGCGGCGACCGCACGCGCGAAGTGATCGTGGGCCAGGAAATCCTGCAAAGTATGGGGCTGCGCGCCTTTACACCCATGGTCGTGGCCTGCCCGGGTTGCGGACGCACCAGCAGCACCTTCTTCCAGGAACTGGCCGACAGCATCCAGTCATTCCTGCGGCGCCAGATGCCGATCTGGAAGACCCGCTACCCGGGTGTGGAAACCATGAACGTGGCCGTCATGGGCTGCGTGGTCAATGGTCCTGGCGAAAGCCGTCATGCCGACATCGGCATCAGCCTGCCCGGCACCGGTGAAGTGCCTGCTGCGCCCGTCTTTGTCGACGGTGAGCGCACGGTCACACTCAAGGGCGATACGATCGCCCAGGAATTTCAGCAAATCGTCGAGGACTACGTCGAGCGCCGCTATGGGCGCGCCGCCTCGGTCACCAGTCAAGCAGATACATGACTCAGCCGTTTGAGAAAGTACGTGCCCTCACGGGCATGAAGGACATCCTGCCTCACGAAAGTGCTGCCTGGGAATCGCTCGAGGAAATCGTGCGTGAATGGCTGGCCCTTTACGGTTACCGCAATATGCGAACGCCGGTGCTTGAACACACGCGCCTCTTCGCCCGCGGAATCGGCGAGGTCACGGACATCGTGGAGAAGGAAATGTATTCCTTCCGCGATTCGCTCAACGGCGAGCAGCTCACCATGCGGCCCGAGTTCACTGCCGGCATGGTTCGCGCGACCATCGAGCACAACCTTCTGTACGATCGCCCGCAACGTGTCTATTGCATGGGGCCCGTATTCCGGCACGAGCGGCCCCAGCGCGGCCGCTATCGCCAATTCCATCAGATCGACGTCGAAGCACTGGGCTTCACGGGGCCCGATGTCGATGCCGAACTCATCGTGATGCTGGCTCGGCTCTGGCAACAGCTGGGGCTCAAAGATGTGCGGCTCGAGCTGAACTCTCTCGGTCAGGCAGACGAACGCGCCGCGCATCGGCAGGCCCTGGTGGAGCATCTCGAGAAACATATCGATGTGCTGGATGAGGAAGCCCGCCGGCGCATGCACACCAATCCATTGCGGGTGCTCGACACCAAGAATCCGGCCATGCAGGAGATGGCGGACTCGGCGCCTCGTCTGTTCGACTTCCTGGGCGCTGAATCGCGGGCCCACTTCGATGGCGTCTGCACGCGTCTGCAGGAAGCCGGAATCGAGTATCGTCTTAACCCGCGTCTGGTGCGCGGGCTCGATTACTACAACTTGACCGTATTCGAGTGGGTCACTGATCGCCTCGGAGCCCAGGGCACGGTTTGCGGCGGTGGTCGCTACGACGGCCTGCTCGAGCTGCTGGGCGGCAAGCCGGCGCCGGCCGTGGGTTTTGCCATCGGGATGGAGCGGCTGCTCGATCTGTGGCAGCAGTCTGGCGAACTGCCCGCAGCCGTCGAATGCGATGTTTATATGGTCCATCAAGGTGAAGAGGCTCAACGTAAGGCATCATTGCTGGCCGAAGAGCTCCGCAACGTTGGTCTGCGTGTTGTGGTGCACGCCGGCAGTACAGGATTCAAATCGCAGTTCAAGCGTGCCGACGCGAGCGGGGCGACCGTGGCGCTCATCATCGGGCAGGACGAACTGACATCCGGGCAGGTTAGCGTCAAGTGGCTGCGCCGTCAGGATGACGAGGCTCGCCCGCAGCAAGAGACGCTGCCCTTTGGCGACGTGGCAGAAACACTGAAGACGAGGATGTAAATGGCATACGATCTAGAAGAACAGGAAAAGCTCGACGCGTTACGGGCATGGTGGGATCGCTACGGCACCCTGGTCGCCGTGCTGGTATTCCTCGTCGTGCTGGCCATTGTGGGTTGGCGGGGTTGGCAGTGGTATCAGGGGCATCAGGCCGCTCAAGCCATGGGCTACTTCGAAGCCCTGCAGTCCGCCGCCCAGCAGGAAGGTGACGATTCGGTCGCCCGCATCCAGGCGGCCAGCGAAACGCTGCGCGATTCCTTCCCGGAGTCCGGCTATACATCGCGGGGCATTCTGGTGGCGTCCACCGCATTGATCGAACGCGGCAAGCTTGCAGAAGCCGCCGATCAGCTGCAGTGGCTCGTGCAAAACGGCGAAGACGCGGCGCTGGTCGCCGTGGCACGCCTGCGTTTGGCCGGTGTCATGCTCGAACAGAAGCAATTCGATCAGGCGTTGGCGCAACTCACCGACGCGCCCCCCAGCTTTGAAGGCCTTTATGCCGATCGCCGTGGCGACGTCCTGATGGCGCAAGGTAAGATCGAAGAGGCGCGTGCCGAGTGGCAACGTGCGCTTGAAGCGTTTGGGTCCGACCCGCTCGCGCAAATCGTGCAACTGAAAATAGACGCCATAGCAGGAGCGTGACATCCATGCAGCCAACTGTGTCCACCCGTATCGTCCGCGGCTCAATTATGGCGTTGAGCATACTGGCGCTCAGCGCGTGTTCGATGTTTTCGAGCAGCGACCCGCGTCATGATCCCGTAGAGCTCACCCAGTACGAGGCCGAAGTGGCCGCCCAGGTGCGTTGGTCCGCTTCGATCGGTAGCGGAGGCGGCTATGGATTTGCCCCGGCAGTGGTCGGCGATGCCGTTTTCGCGGCGACGCCCAACGCGGTGGCCAAGGTCGATCTCGCTTCAGGGCGAGTGCTGTGGCGTGCGAATCCGGACATGACGCTGACTGCAGGTGCCGGTTCGGACGGCCGGACGACCGCCGTCGCCGCGGGCGACGGTACGGTGATCGCTTATGACGAGGCGGGCGCCGAAAAGTGGCGTGCGCGAGCCACCAGCGCCGTGTTCGTACCACCGGCCGTGGGTGAGGGCGTCGTGGTGGTCCGCAGTACCGACTATCGAATCCAGGCCTTTGACGCCGCCACGGGGGAATATCGCTGGGATGTGCAGCGTCCCGGTCCGGCGCTGGCATTGAAAAGCAGCATGCAGATGGTGATCACCGACGGGCTGCTGATTTCCGGACTGCCCAACGGGCGGCTCATCGCCATTGCGGCCGCGAACGGCGCCGTACAGTGGGAAGCGCCGGTGTCGGTTTCGCGGGGAGCGACCGACTTGGAACGCATCAATGACGTGGTGGGTGCGCCCCAGGTTGTCGGCCCGCTATTGTGCGGCGTCACGTATCAGGGCCGCATGACCTGCTTCGATGCGAGCCAGGGCGGACGCCCGGTATGGGATATTACGTTTTCGAGCCACTCCGGTATGACCAATGACGGCCGCTACGGTTACGCCATTGATCAGCGCGACGTGGTCCACGGCATCGATCTCGCCACTGGCGAATCGATGTGGAGCCAGCCTGCGCTGCGCAATCGCCGGCTGGCCACTCCCGCCGTTGTGCCGGCTGCGGTCGCCGTTGGTGATTTTGAAGGCTACGTACACTTTCTGTCGCGCAGCGACGGCCGCTTGCTCGGCCGGCTGAGCGTGGGTGGCGGCGCCGTACTTTCGCCGCTGGTCGGCACGCCGGCCGGCGTGCTGGTGCAGACAGGCAACGGCAATCTTGTATTGGCTGGTGTGAATTGACCAAATCGATTTTCAAGCCCGTGGTCGCCCTGGTTGGGCGAGCCAATGTCGGCAAGTCCACGCTGTTCAACCGGATCACGCGATCGCGTGCGGCCCTGGTGGCCGACTTCTCCGGCCTGACGCGTGATCGGCATTATGGCGAGGGCAGGGTGGGTCACCACCCCTTTATCGCCGTCGACACGGGCGGTTTCGAACCCGAAGCGAAGGACGGAATCCTGCGGGAGATGGCCCGGCAGACTCTGCAGGCGATTGCCGAGGCGGACGTCGTGGTGTTCCTGGTGGACGCTCGTGCCGGCCTCAATGCACACGACCATGAGATCGCAGCCTTGTTGCGCAAGTCCGGCCAGAGGGTCGTGCTGGCCGTCAACAAGGCTGAGGGCATGCGCCAATCGGCCGCACTCGCCGAGTTCCACGAACTTGGCCTGGGCGAGCCGACACCCATTTCCGCTTCACACGGCGATGGTGTCGTTGAACTGATCGAAAACGCGCTGTCATTTCTCGACGATGATCCGGATGCTGAGACCAACGACGAAGACAAGGAAGAAGATGACTACAGCTTCCCGTCGGATGTCGATCCGGACGCCATCGAAGCCGATGCTGAGACAGCAGATGCCGAAGAAGAGGGCGACGCCCAGCCCTTTCATCGGATCAAGCTCGCTATCGTGGGTCGCCCCAACGTGGGCAAGTCCACCCTCATCAACGCGCTGATCGGTGAAGAACGCGTCATCGCCTTCGACATGCCGGGTACTACGCGCGATGCCATCGAGATCGAGTTCGAGCGGGACGGCAAGGCGTACACGCTGATCGACACGGCCGGTTTGCGCCGACGGGGCAAGGTGTTCGAAACCATCGAGAAGTTTTCGGTGATCAAGACGCTGCAGGCCATCGAAGCCTGCAACGTGGTTGTGCTCATGCTTGACGCCCAGACGGAGATCTCCGATCAGGACGCGCATATCGCCGGTTTCATTATCGAAACAGGCCGCGCCCTGGTGGTGGCCATCAATAAATGGGACGGCCTGGACGCCTATCAGCGCGAGCGAATTCAGCGCGATTTCGAGCGCAAGTTGCGCTTCCTCTCGTTCGCCAAGGTGCACACCATTTCGGCCCTGAAGGGGCATGGCCTGAAGGCCATCATGAAATCGGTCGAGGAAGCCCACGCGGCGGCTTATCGCAAGCTGTCCACGCCGAAGCTGACCCGTACGCTACATGCTGCCGTCGAGCAGCAGCCCCCGCCCAGGAAGGGGATTTTCCGGCCCAAAATGCGCTACGCTCACCAGGGGGGCCAGAATCCGCCCCTTATCGTGGTGCACGGAAACGCCCTGGAGGGCGTATCGGATTCCTACCGCCGCTACCTGGAGTCGTGTTTCCGCAAGGAATTCAAGCTGGAAGGCACGCCGTTGCGTATCGACTTCAAATCCTCGCATAACCCTTACATCCAAGGAAAATCGTGAGCCGTTACTGGAGTGAGCACGTCAGTGGCCTGATGCCGTACACGCCCGGCGAGCAGCCCAAGCTGGAACGCCTGCTGAAGCTGAATACCAACGAGCATCCGTATGGCCCCTCACCCCGGGCACTGGAAGCCATTCGCCGCGGCGCGGACGATAGCCTGCGCTTGTATCCGGATAACGAATCCGCAGCATTGCGTGAGGCGGTGGCGCGCCTGTATTCGGTTTCGCCCGAACAGGTGATGCCAGGCAACGGATCCGACGAAGTGCTGGCGCATGTATTCAATGCCTTGTTCCGTCATGGTGAGCGCCCGCTCCTGATGCCTGACATCAGCTACAGCTTCTACAAGACTTACTGCAAGCTGTTCGATATTCCGCCGCATATCATTCCGCTCGCGGAAGATTTCTCGATTCGCGCGGCGGATTACATCGATCATGGGCTGCAACCGGCCGGCATCATTTTCGCCAATCCCAATGCGCCCACCGGCATTGCCTTGAGCCTGTCCGACATTTCGAACATTGCGCAGGCGAACCCGGACGTCGCCGTCGTGGTCGACGAAGCCTATGTCGATTTCGGGGCAGACACCGCCATTCCGCTGATCGAGCAACATCCCAACATCGTCGTGATTCACACGTTTTCGAAGTCGCGGGCGCTGGCCGGCATGCGGGTCGGTTACAGCGTGGCGTCGCGCGAAATAACGCAAGGACTACTGAGGGTCAAGGACAGCTTCAACTCCTACCCGCTGGACCGTCTCGCCATTGCTGGCGCGGTGGCGTCGCTTGAGGACACCGCCTACTTCGAGGCCAGCACGCAGAAGGTCGTAGCGGCTCGTGAATCGCTGGTGAAGCAATTGGTGTCAATCGGATTCGAAGTGCTACCTTCGCGCGCTAATTTTGTCTTTGCGCGCCACCCTTCCCATGACGCGGGAGAGCTGGCCTCAGCACTGCGGCAGGAAGGAATTCTGGTACGCCACTTCACACAACCCCGTATCGACCAGCATCTGCGTATCACTGTAGGCACCCCGGAAGATTGCGCGCGGCTTTGTAATACCTTGTCCGAACTCACGCTGAAAACCAGCTAGAATTGCCCAACACGCGGGTCATAATGGCGAACCTAGGGAAAACCCTGTAAAGTAGACCCTTTCGCCTATTTCCTATAACAACATAATCGGAGCCTAGCCAATGAGCAACAAAGGGCAAACATTACAAGATCCGTTTCTGAATGCTTTACGTAAGGACCACGTGCCCGTCTCGATTTACCTGGTCAATGGCATCAAGCTGCAGGGCCAAGTCGAATCTTTCGACCAGTACGTCGTACTCCTTCGCAATACCGTCACGCAAATGGTGTACAAGCACGCAATCTCCACGGTCGTTCCTTCGCGGCCCGTCAATTTCCAGGTGGACAACGCTTCTGAATAAGCGCAGCACCCCAATTTTTCTGTCTCCTCCTTTGCCCGTCGCGAGCGTTGCCGCGACGGGCATTTCGTCGGTGGGTCGCCTATGAAGGCCATGATCATCACCGTCGACATGGGAGAGCAGGACTACGACGCCCATTCCGAAGAGTTCAGGTTGCTGGCCGAAGGCGCTGGCGCCGAGATCGTTGCCACGCTGCCGGTACGGCGGGATCGCCCGGATGCGGCGCACTTCATCGGATCCGGCAAGCTCGAAGAAGCGGGCCGTCTGGCCGCCGCCACTCAACCTGACGTCATTCTGTTCGATCAACCCCTGTCGCCTGCGCAACAACGTAACGTTGAGCGCGCGCTGAATCTGCGGGTGGTTGACCGGGTCTCCCTTATATTGGACATCTTCGCGCTGCGCGCCAAGAGCCATGAGGGCAAACTGCAAGTCGAGCTGGCCCAGTTGCAACATCTTTCCACTCGTCTGACCCGGCTCTGGACCCACTTGGAACGGCAGCGGGGCGGCATCGGCATGCGTGGCCCCGGTGAAGCGCAGCTGGAAATGGACCGCCGCATGATCGGCGCGAAGGTCAAGGTGCTGCGAGAGCGCCTGGCCAGAGTGCAACGACAGCGGGCCACGCTGCGGCGTTCGCGGACACGTGGCAGCACATTTTCCGTATCGCTGGTCGGCTACACCAACGCCGGGAAGTCCACACTGTTCAATGCCCTCACACGGGCAGGCGCCTATGCCGCCGACCAGTTGTTCGCGACGCTGGACACCACGACGCGCCGCATCTGGATGGAAGGTGCGGGGCAGGTGGTGATTTCGGACACTGTCGGGTTCATTCGCGACCTTCCCCCCACGCTGATAGCCGCTTTCCGGGCCACCCTGGAAGAAACCTCTCATGCCGATTTGCTGCTGCATGTGGTCGATGCAGCCAGTCCGCAGCGCGACGAACATATTCAGGAAGTGAACAAGGTCCTGGAAGACATCGGCGCTCAGGAGGTGCCTCGTATCCTCGTCTATAACAAAATTGACGACGCCGGTTACGAGCCCAGAGTGGAACGTAACGAACATGGTACGATTGCACGAGTTTTTGTAAGCGCCCTGGCGCGCTCTGGTTTGGAGGGTCTGCGTGGGGCGATCGCCGAATCAGCTCAAATCGCGGGAAACAATGCGTTCAATATCGAAAATATTCAACCTGAATGATCCGGGCTGGGGGCGTGGCGGCCGCAACAGCGGTGGCCAGAACGATGATGACTCGTCCCGTCGTCCTCCGCCCGGCGATGGTCCGCCCGACCTCGACGAGGTCTGGCGTGATTTCAATAACCGCATAGGTGCGCTGTTCGGCAACAAGCGCGGTGGCGGCGGTCCTCGCGGGCCGCGCTCCGGCGGTGGTGGTATCCCATCCATGCCGTCCGGTTCGCCCAAGCTGCTGGGCATTCTGGTGCTGGTCGGCATTATCATCTGGGGCCTTAGCGGCCTGATGATCGTCCAGGAAGGCCAGGTGGCCGTGGTTACGCGCTTTGGCCAGTACACCAAGACGCTGCCGCCGGGTCTCCAGTGGCGCATGCCGTATCCCATCGAGGCGCACCAGATGGTCAATATTGCGCAACTGCGTACCTTCGAAGTGGGCTTCCGCGGAACCGCCCGGAACAAGGTATTGCCGGAATCGCTCATGCTGACCACCGATGAAAACATCGTCGACGTGCAGTACGTGGTCCAGTATCGACTGAACCCGGATGGCGCGCCCGACTATCTCTTCCGTACGAACATGCCGGACGAATCAGTGCGTCAGGCTGCCGAAACGGCCATGCGCGAAATCGTCGGTAAGAAGACCATGGACTTCGTGCTGTACGAAGGCCGTACTGAAGTAGCTACCGAAGTGCAGAATCTGGCCCAGTCGATTCTCGACCGCTACCGTACCGGCATCCAGATCAGCACCGTGGCCATCCAGAACGTCCAGCCGCCCGAGCAGGTGCAGGCGGCATTCGATGACGCGGTGAAGGCCGGTCAGGATCGCGAGCGCCAGATCAACGAAGGAAATGCGTACGCCAATCAGGTATTGCCGCAAGCGCAGGGCCAGGTGGCCCGCATGCTGCAGGATGCCGAAGGCTACCGCGCCAAGGTGGTGGGCGATGCCCAGGGTAATACTGCTCGCTTCAGCAGTATCGAGGCCGAGTTCGCCAAGGCGCCTGAAGTGACACGCCAGCGTATGTATCTCGCCACCATGCAGCAGATCATGGAGTCCAGTGCGAAGGTCATGGTCGATGCAGACTCGAGCAACAACATGCTCTACCTGCCGCTCGACAAGATCATGAGCCAGACCGCACGTGATTACCGTGCGCCCTCCAGTGGCAGCGCGAGCGATACGTCGGCGGCGGGTGCGGGTGCTGCAGCGGCTTCCTCGTCGTCCAGTCGTCCGGCTACGCCGGCCGCCTCGGGCAACGCGTCGAACAATTCAGCTGCCCGTAGTGCGCAGCTGGTAAGCCCGTATTCCCGCTAGGAGGAACATGATGCAACGTTTTTTTCCTGCACTGGTGGGTCTTGTCATTCTGCTCGCCGTGCTGACGTCCTGCGTATTCGTCGTGCGCGAGCGCGACGCCGTGCTGGTGTTTGCGCTGGGTGAAGTTCGCAAGACAATCACCGAGCCCGGTCTGTATTTCAAGCTACCTCCACCGTTCCAGACGGTCACCCGTCTCGACAAGCGTCTTCAGACCATTGAAACCAATGATCCCGAGCGTATCCAGACGGCCGAGAAGAAGAACCTGCTGATCGACTCGTTCGTCAAATGGCGTATCGATGATCCCCGTCTGTTCTACGTCACGTTTGGTGCCAATGATCGTGCGGCGGTCGAACGTCTGCAGGCGCAGATCCGCGATGCATTGAACGCCTCCGTCAATATTCGAACGGTCAAGGAAGTCGTCTCCACCGAGCGCGACACCATCATGCGCGAGATCCTGAACAATGTGCAGGGCCGCGCGACGCCGCTGGGTGTGGAAGTGGTTGACGTCCGGCTGCGCCGTATCGAATTCGCGCCGGAGATCTCGGAGTCGGTCTATCGCCGGATGGAAGCCGAGCGCAAGCAGGAGGCCAATCGCCTGCGCGCCACCGGTGCTGCCGACGGCGAACGCATTCGCGCGCAGGCCGATCGTCAGCGTCAGGAGATGCTGGCCGAAGCCTATGCCAAAGCACACGCCATCATGGGTGAAGGCGAAGGGGTGGCCGCAGGCATCTATGCCGAAGCCTACGGGCGCAATCCTGATTTCTACGCTTTCTATCAAAGCCTGGAATCCTACCGCGCCTCGTTTGGTGGCCAGGGCGACACTCTTGTGATCAGCCCGCAGTCCGACTTCTTCCGCTTCTGGGGTGACCCCAGCGGGCGCGCGGAGCAGGGGCCGGCGGCCGCACCTGCATTGCCGTAAGGCAGTTGCAGGTCAGTCTGCATGGTTTACAATAGCGTGTAAGTTTCGATTACCTTATTCCGCAAGCGACTTGGCGGGCTTACGCCCCAGGTCGCTTTTTCTTTGGTGCCTCCGAACCGACCTCGATAAGGACGAATAATGACGAAATGGTTGCTGCCGGAAAGTCTGGCAGACATCCTCCCGGCGGAAGCCCGGCGCATCGAGGAACTGCGCCGCAAGCTGTTGGATCTCTACCGCGTATATGGCTTCGAGCTGGTCATGCCACCGTTGGTGGAGTACCTCGAATCATTGTTGACCGGCCATGGGCACGATCTTTCGCTGCGCACCAACAAGCTGGTGGATCAGCTTTCCGGGCGTACCCTGGGCGTACGCGCCGATATGACGCCTCAGGTGGCGCGTATCGATGCGCACCTGCTGAACCGGGAAGGCGTCACGCGCCTGTGCTATTGCGGATCCGTTCTGCATACACGCCCCATGGGTCTGCTATCCGGCCGCGAACTGCTGCAGATCGGTGCCGAGATCTTCGGTCACGCCGGCGTCGAGGCCGACATACAGATCATCGAACTGGCGCTTGAAAGCATGCGGTTGGCGGGCGTAGAGCGCCCCTGGCTTGATCTCAACCATCCGGGCGTTTTGCGCGCCATCGTGGAAGCCGATCCGGCGTTGGCCGAGATCTCGGAAGACGTTGCCGATCTGCTCGCGACCAAAGACATTTCCGGCTTGCAGGCACTCGCTGACACGCAACCGGACTTGCGTCCGGGCAGTGTCCAGGCTCTGGTCGACCTCGCCGGCCTGTATGGCGGTCGTGAAACCGTGCAGAAGGCCAGAGAAGTATTGCCGCGACTGCCTGCGGTCCAGCAGGCGCTTGATGACCTGGATAGAATGGCCGGCTTCCTCGCCGACTACGAAGTCGGTTTCGACTTGGCGGATGTCCGTGCGGGTTACGGCTACCATTCCGGCATCGTTTTCGCGATTTACGCAGACGGCTGGCACGATGCGCTGGTCCGAGGCGGGCGCTACGACGGCGTGGGCGTTGCGTTCGGCCGTTCGCGTCCTGCCACGGGCTTCAGCCTGGACCTTCGCGCCCTCAGCGGTGGCCTCGCGCCGGCTGAACCCGCAAATGCGGTTCGCGCGCCATGGGGCAGTGATCCCGAATTGGTCGGTGCCTTGCGGGCGCTGCGTGCGGAAGGTGTGATCGTCGTGCAGATTCTGCCGGGCCAGGAACATAGCGTGGATGAGTTCGTCTTTGATCGCGAACTCGTGCACGAAGGCAATGAATGGAAGGTTAGGGCGATTCAGTAGCGCACGAATGTGAGCTGCTATATCGTATGGGTTTTCACTTCGACCGGTGGGTTGCATCGCCGGCACATCGCAATCTATTGATGAAATGAGCAAGAACATCGTGGTGATCGGCACCCAGTGGGGTGACGAAGGCAAGGGCAAGATCGTCGACTGGCTGGCCGAGTCCGCCCAGGGCGTGGTCCGCTTCCAGGGCGGACACAACGCCGGCCATACCTTGTGGATCAACGGTAACAAGACGATCTTGCGGCTGATCCCATCCGGCATCATGCATCCACACGTCACTTGCTATATCGGCAATGGCGTCGTGCTTTCGCCACAGGCCTTGCTCAGCGAAATCGGTGAGCTCGAACAGATCGGGCTCGATGTGCGCTCGCGTTTGCGGATCTCCGCCGCCTGCCCGCTGATCTTGCCGTATCACGTTGCCATCGACCAGGCTCGCGAGACTCGCAAGGGCGACGGCAAGATCGGTACGACAGGCCGGGGTATCGGTCCGGCGTACGAAGACAAGGTTGGCCGCCGCGCCTTGCGCGTACAAGACCTCTATGACCCCGCAGCCTTCGAAGCCAAGCTCGAAGAGGTGCTCGATTTCCATAATTTTGTGCTCACCCAGTATCTGGGTGCGGAAGCCGTTTCCGCCGCCGAGGTGCTCGACCAGGCAATGGGCTTCGCCCCCGAACTGCAGCCCATGGTGGCCGATGTTTCTCATGAGCTGTATCAGGCTTCCAAAGCTGGTGGCCGCTTTCTGTTCGAAGGCGCACAAGGCGCACTGCTTGACGTCGATCATGGCACCTATCCCTTCGTGACGAGCAGTAATTGCGTGGCTGGCGCGGCTTCGGCCGGTGCCGGTGTGGGCCCACAATC
>JAJUGH010000064.1 GCA_029268265.1 Alcaligenaceae bacterium
CCGAGCGCCGCCGTCCGTTGGGGTCCTCCGTCGATGCGACGCAGGGCCCCCAGCATGGGTTCCGGACGGCTATGAGAAATGACGAGCCGCTTCATATCAGGCGGGAACGCCGCCCGGATTCGTTCTTCAGTCAGTACAAAACCGGCCTCGATACGGTCTCGCGGACTGCGCAGCCTGCAGGGCTCCACCACGGCCACCACCTGTACCGGGCAACCGTTGCGTTCCAGGATGGCGGCGGCGCGTTGCGCTTCGCGCAACAGGTAACCGCCGATAGCCAGCAAATGGATACGGGTGCCGGAAGAAAGCACGTTCAACATGGCATAGCCGTCGCGGGTCGCGGCCGTCGCCTGGTCCGCATTGAAGACTTGCGGCAACTCCTGCTTGGGAACCACGAGAGTGGCAATGACGCCGTGGCTGGCGTACACGGACTGCAAGGAAGCCACCGCCGTGGCGGCGTCCACCGGAAACAGCACCCGTGCCGTGTCAGACATTTCTCCCAGCATGGCTTCGCACAGCGTGGGGTCCTGGTGCGACTGTTCATTCTTGCCGTTCTCCCAGGTGTGGGATGTCACCACCACCGGCACGCCGAGCCAGCCCGGCGGCATCCCGGCCTCACGCTGATGGCGGGCAAAGAGAATGTCCTGGCGCATGGCGCCGAGCATCTTCACCGCGAACGCCTCGTAACTCACGGCGATGTTCAGGCCGCCCTTGTTCCCGAGCGCCGCCCCGACCACCGCCTCCTCATTGAGCGCCGTAATCACCGATCCGTCGACCGCCTCGAGCCCCCCTGGTTCGGGTTTGTCGACACGATGCTTGAGGCGGGCCAATGTGCGCACCATGCGGTTGCTTTGAAGCTCGTCAGGATTGCCCACGCGCACACGCAGTGTGGGGTTGGCATCGACCAGGTCCACGAAGGCGTCGTCCAGCGCCTGCATGGGTGAGATCAATTCGCCCGCGGGATAATGCGGCTCGGCCGGCATGGTCGGAATGCCGACCTTGCGGCGCGCAAGCGGGTGATCCCGCTCCAGCGGTCGCGACTGCGTGTTGTGAAGCTTGAACATGCCGCGCGCGGCATCCAGCGTTTCCAGGTCGACATACAGCCGGGCTGCGCCCCGATTGAATTCCTCGCGGGCTTCACCATGCGTGGCCGGGTTGTGCTCAAGCGGTAGATTGTGCGCGTGGTTGGTACCCGCCCCGGGGAAGCCATAGCCCTTCACGCATGTCGCGATTGCATGAGGAAGCCTCAGCGGATAACTCAGTTTTCCTTCACGCTCCTGTCGTGCATAGTTGGCCTGGACCTCTTCCATCTCGAGCAGTGCCCACGCATGGGCGGCAGGATCATGGCCGTCGATCTCGAAAGGATCGAAACCATTGAGCTCAAGGTGGCGCAACAGCCAGTCAGCGCCGCCTTCCTGAACGATATTCGTGCGCTGATCGATACGCCGCCCGTTCAGGATCATCACCGGCATGACGTAGCCGCTGTCGGACGGCCGCCACCAGCGCGACGCCCAATCGCCGCCCCGCTGCTCCTCGAACGCGCCATCACTCAGGTAGACGGCCAGGCTTTCGCCGGGCAACGGCATATGGACATACTGCACTTCGGCAAACCCGAGATAGCCACCTTCCAGCACGCCGCCGGCCGTATGCACGTTCACGTGACTGCCCAGTGGGACGCCCGGCAGACCCTCAGGCGTAATCGCATAGGAATAGAAATCCTGGGCCAGCTGCGACAGGCCTTCGTCCGTCGCGGTGTAACGCCCCTTCTGACCCGGCGATACATTGCCGATCAACACGTTCACGGCCTCGATGGCCGCCACGCAATGGCCCTGCCCCATCACCCAGCCGCGCGTGTGTCCGGTCAGCGCGTTGGCGGCCAGGTAACCGACATACGCCGGCACCATGTTCAGCGATCCGCCCGTGTGGCCTTGCGGCGACGCCTTGAAATCTTCAGCCTGCAGGGGCGCGCCATCGAGCCGCACACGCTGAGCGTAGGTCATGTGAACCACCACCCACATTGCCGCACTGGCCAGACGGTCAGCCGCGGCCAGCACGTCAAACACGAAGGAGGCGTCGGGCACCCGTCCCTGCTCGACCAGCCTGTTGGCCAGGGCAAGCACGCGGTCGTTGGTCCGTGCCTGGTGCATGATGACACCATAGCCTTCGGCCCAGCGCCGGTAAGCGGGAAGGGATAGCAGGGAACCCGAATCGGGGCGATTGGCTTGCGGCATTTCGTATCCTCCTGTCGGGGCGCGCGCAGCCGTCGCTACAGCACGCCGCTGATGGTTTCGCAGGTTTGCCTGGCGATGATGTACTCCTCGTTTGTGGGCAGCACATGCACGCCGATGCGACTATCGGCGTGAGAGATCGTCAGGGCGTTGCGCCGGTTCTCTGCGTGATCGAGCCGGATGCCGAGCCACTCGAGCCGAGCGCATATGCCGGCACGTATATCGGGCGCGTTTTCGCCGACCCCGGCGGTGAAGACCAGCGCGTCCAGGCCGGCAGTGGCTACACAGAGTCCGGCAATACTTTCGGCGGCGCGGTAGGTGAAGTAATCCACGGCCAGTCGCGCCGATGGCTCGTCGCTGGCAAGCAGCGTGCGCATGTCGCTGCTGATGCCCGACAGACCCTTCATGCCCGACCGGTTGTACAGAAGATCCTGTATCTCATCGTGCGACATGCCCTGCTCCATCATCCACAGCAGCACTCCCGCATCCAGCCGCCCGGGACGCGTGGCCATGGGCAGGCCGTCCAGCGCCGTGAATCCCATGGTGGTCTCGCGGCTCACGCCGTTCACCATGGCACAGGCCGAGACACCGGAGCCCAGATGGGCAGCGATGACGCGGCCGCCCGCGACTTGCGGCAAGACTTCACGCAGGCGTTCGGCAATGTACTCGTAGGAAAGACCGTGAAAGCCATAACGCCTCACGCCGCGGTCATAAAAGGACTGCGGCAAGGCGAAATGCTGCACCATGGGATCCTGGCATCGATGAAACGCCGTGTCGAAACAGGCCACCTGCCGGATATCCGGCCAGTGCTCGAAAATGACGTGCACGGGCGCGAGGTTGTTGCGCTGATGTAGCGGCGCCAGCGGAGCGAGCGCTTCCAGGTACTCAAGAATCTCCCGCGTGATCAACACGCTCCGCGCCATGTCGGGCCCCCCGTGCACAATGCGATGCCCGACCGCCACGGGCGGACGCGACAGGCACTCCCGCAGCCATTCGGCCATGACCTGCTGGGCGGCCGCCAGGTCGGCGACGGCATCGAGCCGGCGTGATTCCAGTTCCTTGCCCGAATCGTCCTTGACACGGAAGGCCGGCTGCTCAGCGCCGATGCCCGACACCTGGCCGCCGAAGCGCATTGCCAGCCGTTGCGTGTCGTTGACTTCGTACACCTGGAATTTCAGGCTCGAGCTTCCGGCGTTCACCACCAGGATGACGTCATGCATGCGCGATTCCCCGTGTGGGCTTGATCTCGCGCCGCGCCAGATAGTCGGCATACATGGCTGCGACGGCGCAGGATGCGAGCTTGGTATCCAGACTGTCGGCCCGGCTGGTCAGGATGACGGGTACGCGGGCGCCCAGCACAATGCCCGCTGCCGAAGCGCCGCCGAGAAAGGTCAGATTCTTGGCCAGCATGTTGCCTGCTTCCAGATTCGGCACCACCAGGATCTGCGCCCTGCCCGCCACTTTGGAATCGATTCCCTTGACGCGCGCCGCTTCCGGGCTGATGGCGTTGTCCAGCGCCAGTGGCCCATCAAGCACGCCCCCGACTATTTGCCCGCGATCGGCCATCTTGCATAGCGCCGCTGCTTCAATCGTGCCCGGAATCTTGCTTGTGACCTGCTCCACCGCCGAAAGAATGGCCACGCGCGGCACGCCCAGGCCCAGGCCGGTATGCAGATCGATGGCGTTCTGGACGATGTCCGCCTTGGTTTCGAGGTCCGGCATGATGTTGACCGCCGCATCCGTGATGAACAGGAGTTCTTCGTAGCGGGGGACATCCATGATGAATACGTGGCTGATGCGACGTTCCGTACGCAGACCCCCCTGGTGCGTCAGGACCGCATGCATCAGTTCGTCGGTATGGAGGCTGCCTTTCATCAGGAGCGACGCCCCGCCTGACTGGACGCACTCGACGGCAGCCGCCGCGGAAGCGTGACTGTGCGGTGTATCAATACATTCATACCGGGACACGTCTTCCTGCAGCTCCTCAGCGACGTGCCGAATGCGGGCCATGGGCCCTGTCAGGATCGGCTCAAACAGGCCGAGACGCGCGGCCTCGATGACCGCAGCGAGCGACCCGGCATCACACGGATGGGCAACGGCACAGCGCGGCCGAGGGAGGTTTTGCGCGGCTGAAATCAGCTTCTGATAACGTACGGACTCGGACATGTTTCCTTCCCGGGCGACAATACACAATATGTTACATGAACGCGGAGCACTTATACATGCCAAGTGAACCCCACGTAGAACGCCCCTGGCACAGCCTTTCTTTCGAAGCGGCGGCGGACGCCCTGGCCTCGCCCGAGAGCGGACTCAGCATCACCGAGGCGGATGCCCGCTTGCAGGTATACGGCCGCAACGAACCCGCCACGTCCAAACCTCGTTCCGCCCTGCTTCGGTTCTTTGGGCAGTTTCACAATCTCCTCCTGTACCTCATGATGGGCGCGGGCCTGGTCACCGCCTTCCTTGGGGAATGGGTGGACGCCGGCGTACTGTGGGCGGCCGTCCTCGTCAACGTGGTGATCGGCTTCGTGCAGGAAGGCAAGGCCGAGAACGCACTGTCGGCCATCCGCGGCATGCTGGCCCCGCATGCGACCGTGATCCGCAACGGACAACGGCAAATCATCGAAGCGGCATGTCTCGTTCCCGGCGACCGCGTGGTGATTGCGTCAGGGGACCGTGTTCCCGCCGACCTGCGCCTGGTACATGCCCGCGAGCTCCGGGTGGACGAATCCTCATTGACGGGCGAATCGCTTCCGTCCGAAAAGGCGCTCGACCCGGTCGATGCCGACGCCATGCTCGGCGATCGCAGCAGCATGGCTTACTCCGGCACGTTGGTAGTTAGCGGCCAGGCGGTGGGTGTGGTTGTCGCTACCGCCCTCAAGACGGAGATCGGCCGCATCACGCGTCTGATCAGCGGCATCGAAAGCGTGGACACGCCGCTGATGCGCAAAATCAATGATTTTTCCTTCCGCCTCGCGGTCGTCATCCTCGCTTTTGCAAGCGCGACCTTTGCCTTCGGCGTGCTGGTGCGCGGCTATTCCCTGGACGAGATGTTCCTCATGGCGGTGGCTCTGGTGGCATCCGCAATTCCGGAAGGACTGCCGGCCATCATGACGGTCATCCTGGCACTGGGGGTACAGCGCATGGCGCGCCACCGGGCCATCATCCGGCGGCTGCCCGCGGTTGAGACGCTCGGATCTGTCACCGTCATCTGTTCGGACAAGACCGGCACGCTGACTCGCAACGAAATGACGGTGCAGCGCATTGTCACCGCCGGTCGAAGCTACGAGGTAACCGGCGTCGGTTATGCCCCGGAGGGTCGGGTGCAGTACAACGGCGAACCTATTGAGCTCGGCGCCCTGCCTTGCCTGCGTGCCGCCCTGCGAGCCGGCATGCTGTGCAATGACAGCGCGTTGGAATGGCGCGATGAGAACTGGCATGTGGCGGGTGATCCTACCGAGGGTGCCTTGCTGGTGCTTGGCGCCAAGGTGGGCATGAAGCGGGAAGAGCTGGAGCGCGAATGGCCGCGCCTGGACTCCATCCCCTTCGAATCAGAGAACCGCTACATGGCCAGTTGCCACCGCGATGACAGCGGCTCGTCCTGGGTGTTGGTGAAAGGTGCGCCGGAGCGTGTGCTCTCCATGTGCCGCTGGCAGGCCGACGGCGATACCGCGTCTGAACTCGACATCGATTACTGGCGCCGCATGGCTAATGACATCGCCGGGCGTGGACTGCGATTGCTTGCCCTGGCGCACAAGAAGGCGGAACCGCAGGGCGGCCTGCTTTCCGCTGCAGACGTGGAAGGCGACTTCGTCATGCTCGCACTCGTGGGCATCATCGACCCGCCACGTGAAGAAGCGGTTACGGCAGTCGCACAATGCCATGCCGCCGGCATACGCGTGAAGATGATCACCGGCGACCATGCCGATACGGCGCGAGCCATCGGGGCGCAGCTGGGAATCGGCGTTGGCAAACCTGCCGTCACGGGGGCGGAAATTGCCCTGATGAACGATACCGAGCTTGCCCGCATCGTGAAGGAAGTCGATATCTTTGCTCGGGCAAGCCCCGAGCACAAACTCCGGCTGGTACAGGCGCTGCAGAACAACGGCAATATCGTGGCAATGACGGGAGACGGCGTCAACGACGCCCCAGCGCTCAAGCGAGCCGATGTCGGCGTGGCCATGGGTCTGAAGGGCACCGACGCAGCCCGCGAAGCCGCAGACATGGCGCTGGCCGATGACAACTTTGCCACCATCGCCGCAGCCGTACGCGAAGGCCGCGCGGTCTATGACAACCTGCGCAAGTTCATCCTGTTCATGCTGCCTACCAACGGCGGCGAGGCGCTGGTGGTGGTTGCAGCCTTACTGCTCGGATTCACCCTGCCGTTGACGCCCGCGCAGGTGTTGTGGATCAACATGGTGACCGCCAGTACGCTCGGTATTGCGCTGGCGTTCGAGCCGGCGGAAGCCCACATCATGACGCGGGGTCCGCGCCCCCCGGACGAGCCGCTCTTCACCGCCTTCTTCGTGTGGCGGCTCACCATGGTCTCGGTCCTGATGATGCTGGGAGCCGTGACACTGTTTCTGTACAAGCTGAATGCCGGTGCCGGACTCGAAGTGGCCCGCACCATGGCGGTGAATACGATCGTGCTATGCGAGGTGGTGTATTTGCTCAATAGCCGACGCCTGCGCGAAACCATCCTGACGCGCGAGGGCGTGTTCGGGAATCCTTATGCCCTGCTGACCATGATGGCTGCGGTGGCCATCCAGCTCGTCTACGTCTACTGGTCACCGATGCATTCGCTGTTCGGTGCAGCAGCCCTCACGACCGAAGAATGGCTGTTGACCCTGGGTGCCGCGCTGATACTGTTCTTCGCCATCGAAGCCGAAAAGCTGCTTATGCAGCGAATCCGGCCCCGCTAGCCTGCCCCGGGCTCGGGGCGCAGCGTTGGCGGAGCCGGCACAGCCGACTCCGGCACCTGAGGTTCAGTCCTCGTGCGTGGGCGACATCGCGCCGGCCGGCGTACGCTGGCCCCGGCTCAATTGCAGAGCTTGCAGATAGCCCTCGTCGATATCTCCGGTGACGTAGCACCCGCTGAAGCAGGATGATTCAAACTGCGACATGGCGGGATTGAGGTCACGAATGGACTGTTCCAGGTCGTTCAGATTCTGGTAAACCAGACCGTCCGCGCCGATCTCATGCGCCACCTGCTCGACATCACGGCCGTGGGCGATGAGCTCACTCTGGGTGGGCATGTCGATGCCATAGACGTTGGGATACCGGACTGCCGGCGCCGCCGAAGCGAAGAACACCTTATTGGCGCCGGCCGAACGTGCCATCTCGACGATCTGCCGGCTCGTGGTGCCGCGCACGATGGAATCATCGACCAGCAGGACGTTCTTTCCCCGGAACTCCATATCGATGGCGCTGAGCTTCTGGCGCACGGACTTTTTACGCACCGCCTGTCCCGGCATGATGAAGGTGCGCCCGATGTAGCGGTTTTTGATGAAGCCTTCGCGGTAATTCAGATCGAGCCGGGAAGCCAGCTGCATCGCTGAGGGACGCGCTGAATCCGGAATGGGCATGACCACATCGATTTCGCCCAGGCGCAAAGAACGCGCAACGTTATCGCCCAGGTACTCGCCCATTTGCAGGCGCGCATCGTAAATCGAGACTCCGTCCATCAGGCTGTCCGGCCGCGCAAAGTACACGTACTCGAACACGCAAGGCGTGAGCACGGGGTTCTCGGCACATTGCCGGCTGCGCATATTGCGGTCAAGATCGATGATGATCGCTTCGCCGGGCTCAACATCGCGCAGGCGGCTGAAGCCACAACCCGTCAGCGCAACCGACTCGGACGCCATCATCCACTCGGTGCCACGCTCGGTTTCGTGCGTTCCGATGCACAGCGGACGAATACCGTGAGGGTCCCGAAAAGCCACCATCCCGAAGCCCGCAATCTGGGCAATCACGGCGTAGGCACCACGGCAGCGCGCGTGCACGGCCGCCACCGCCCGATACACGGCGTCGTCATCGAGCGAGCGCCCCTGGGCCGCTTGCTGCAGCTCATGTGCAAACACATTCAGCAGCACCTCGGAGTCCGAGTTCGTATTGATGTGACGCCGATCGATACTGAACAGCTCTTCGCGCAGCTGACGCCAATTCGTCAGGTTGCCGTTGTGAACGAACATGATGCCGAAAGGCGCGTTCACATAGAACGGCTGTGCTTCGTCAACGCTGTCGCTGGACCCGGCGGTGGGATAGCGCACCTGGCCCAGTCCCGAGTTACCGGGCAGCGAACGCATGTTGCGCGTGCGGAAGACGTCGCGCACCAGGCCGTGAGCCTTGTACATGCTGAAAAATTGATCGTGCGAGGTCGAAATGCCCGAGGCATCCTGGCCGCGGTGCTGCAGAAGCAGCAGGCTGTCGTAGATCAGCTGGTTGACGGGGCCGGTCGCAACAGCCCCTACGATTCCACACATTTCGATGTTCCTATTGAGTCACTCAGTAAGGCAGCCAGGAAGAAAGAGAGGCCGGCAGGACGGCTTTCGATTGCTGGACACCGGCCACGACGGCGCCCGAAAGCCGGGCTTCCTGCCACCATGGTTCCTTGGGCAGTTCGGTGTAGCCGGCCAGCGCAACCAGCACAAAGACGATCAGCGCACCACGGGCCAGCCCGAAGATGGCGCCCAGGCCATGATCGGCTGGGGAAAGCCCGGTACGCTCGACCAGTCCTGCCAGCGTCACGTTGAGCAGACCGACCAGCAGCAGCACGATGAGAAAAACACCGCCGTATCCGACGGCGGTGCGCAAGAATGCGTTCGATATGTACTCGGCCAGGGCCGCTGCAACGCCGCCTCCCCACCATACCGCTGCGACCACCGCCACACCGAAGGCGAGCAGCGAAAGGACCTCTTTGATCAGCCCACGTATCATGCCCAGCAAGGCCGAAACGCCGAGGATGGTCAGCACGATGTAGTCGAAGCCGGTCACTTATCGAGGCTCGGTCACTTATTGAAGATCAGCCCGTTGTTGTATCCAAGCTGACGCAGGCGGGCCTGCGCAGCCTCCGCGGCCTCGCGGGTGGGGAACGGACCCACGCGCAGGCGGTGCGCAGTCTTGCCGTTGGCAACAGCCTGCTCGACATAGGCGTTCGTGACGCCGGCGGCCACCAGCTTTTCGCGACGGGCCTGTGCATCGGCATCGGATGTGTACGCAGCGACCTGGAGCACGAAGCTGCCCGAGCTTGGCGCGGCGGGTTTGGAATCCGAGGGCGTCTTTGCGGGTGCGCCGCGGCCTTCCAGCAGGGCCAGGGCGACGGAACCGTCATCGGTCCGCTCGGCACGTGCGGGCGGCTTGGTTTCCTGACGAGGCGTCTCGGTGCGCGGTGCTTCCGTACGCTGCGGCTCGGGCTCAGGCTCAGGCTCCGGTGCGACCGGTTCCGGAACCTGCGGCGTTTCAGCTGCGGGTGCTTCGGGTGTGACGGCGTCCGTACCGGCCGGGGTATCGGCACCTACCGGCGATGGTGTCTGAACCGAACCGGCCGCCGTGGAAGGTGGCTCAGGCGCCAGCGCGACTTGCGGCTCTGATGGGATGGGCGGAATGTGCTCGGGCAGCACCACCGGGGAAGCAATCTCTTCTTCCGGAGGCGAATCGAACAGCATGGGCACGAAAATGACGGCCGTCAGAACGAGCACCAGAGCACCGATGAGCCGGCGCCGCGCCCGTACCCGCAGTTCTTCTGCCTGGGCCTCGCTGCTGGTGCGAGCAGCAGTACGGCGACCCGTGCCGCCGGCGGGCTCCTTGCGCGAAAACAATCCCATGAACCTGTGACCTATCTGCGTATTTGATCTGGCCGGGCCCCGCCCGGGCTAGGCTTCGTCTCGCCCGATCGACTGAAGAATCGGACCAACCGTGGAGAACGAGCCGAACACCACAATTCTATCATTGTCACTGGCCGCTTTCCGTGCTGCATCATAGCCTGAGACCGGGTCCGGCCAGCAGCTGATCGTGACCGAACGGGGGGACCTTGCCGGACGCGCCGCGGGCTTCACGCCCGGCCCCTGCGAGCTGCCGCCTTCGGCTGCCTGCCCGGGTTGTACCGATGGCGCGGCGTGCCCGGAGTGGCCCGGCGGAACGATGGGCGGCAGGATAATGGGCTCGGCACTGGTAACCCGGCGAACGATGTCGGCCAAGGCCTCTGCCGACATGCCGCGTTCACCGCCCAGGGTGACGCAATGCCAGCGGTCGATGCGCGTGGACAGGCGACGAATGACGCCTTCCGCGTCCTTGTCGGAATACATGCCCACGACCGCGTGGGTGACCGGCACCGACGGCATCGCATCCAGACCCTGGCCCAGCGTGGCGGCGGCATGGGGATTGTGCGCCACATCCAGTACGGTGGAAGGCAGGCCCGGCAGAATCTGCATGCGTCCGGGGAGCTCCACTCGGGAAAGGCCGACGCGTACCGCTTGTTGCGGGACCGCCAGACTGCTGCGTAGCGCTTCGATGGCGGCGAGCGCCGCTGAAGCATTCAACAGCTGGTTCGCGCCACGCAAAGACGGATACGCGAGACTGTTGCGGCGTTGTTCGCGGCCGCCATAGGCCCATTGCAGCCGATCGCCCGAATAATTGAAGTCGCGGCCAAACAGCCACAAATCGGCGCCGATACTGGCGGCGTAGTCGATCAGTCGCTTCGGCGGCACAGGATCGCTGCAGATCGCCGGCCGGCCCGGACGGAAGATATGCGCCTTCTCCCAGCCGATCTGCTCACGGTCATTGCCCAGATACTGCATGTGATCCAGATCCACGCTGGTGACGATTGCGCAATCCGCGTCCAGGATATTCACCGCGTCCAGTCGGCCGCCCAGCCCCACTTCCAGTATTGCCACGTCCACCTTGCGCGCCTCGAACAGAAGCATCGCAGCCAGCGTGGAAAACTCGAAATAGCTCAGCGTGATCTCGCCGCGAGCGGCGTCGATGCGGGCGAACTGCTCAACGATGTCGGCATCGCTGGCCGGCTCACCGTCGAGCTTGATCCGCTCGTTGTAGGCGATGAGGTGCGGCGAGGTATACGTGCCCACCCGATAGCCTGCCGCAAGATAAATGGCTTCCAACATCGCGCAAGTGGAGCCCTTTCCGTTGGTGCCACCTACGGTGATCCGTACGCATGGCAGCGTGAGATTGAGCCGCTTCGCCACCTCGGTGATACGGGCAAGGCCCATGTCGATGGCCGTGGGATGCAGCGTTTCGAGATAGGACAGCCACTGGGAAAGCGGCGCGTCAGCAAGAGGTGCGGGGGTGGGCATGATGATGGAGAAACCGGAAAATCAGCTTTAAGGCGGGTATTGTAGACCGGGCCATCATGAAAAAGCCGCAGGCACCTCACGGAGCCTGCGGCCTTCTGCATCAGAACCCGCGTCGGGGTACGGCCTCTACTTCTTGCGTTGTGGAGGCAGGTCCGTGCAGGTGCCCTTGGCCACCTCGGCAGCCATACCCACCGATTCACCCAGGGTCGGGTGCGGGTGGATGGTCTTGCCGATATCGACGGCGTCGGCCCCCATTTCCACGGCCAGCACCACTTCGCTGATCAGATCACCCGCGTGCGTGCCGACAATGCCGCCACCCAGAATGCGACCGGTCTCTTCATCGAACAAAAGCTTCGTGAAGCCCTCATCGCGGCCGTTGGCAATCGCGCGGCCTGAAGCCGCCCACGGGAAGACACCCTTCTTGAATTTGACACCCTGCTTGCGGGCCTCTTCTTCCGTGAGGCCGACCCAGCCGATTTCCGGA
>JAJUGH010000065.1 GCA_029268265.1 Alcaligenaceae bacterium
CGTTGAAACACTTCACGCCGGCATCGAGCGCTGCCTGCATTTCCCACGCCTGTTTGCCGACACCGGAAAACACGACCTTGGCGGGGTCGCCGTCGGCCGCCATAACGCGGGCCAGCTCGCCGCCGGAAACGATATCGAAGCCGGCACCAAGCCGGCTGAATTCGCTCAATACCGCCAGATTGGAATTGGCCTTCATTCCGAAGCACACCAGGGCCTTTCTGCCCTCAAGCGCTTGTGCGTAGCCTTGCCAAGCATCGTGCAGTGCTGCGCGCGAATAGACGTAGAGCGGGGTGCCGTGTTCCTTGGCCAGGTCGGTGAGGGAGACATCCTCGGCATGGAGGGTGCCATTGCGATGCTGGAAGCGAGGTGCAACTGTCATGATCACTACTGTTCAGTGGTGGGGGAGCCGGGTGGCGCGTCTTGGGTAGGCGGTGCGGTGAGGTCCGCGGGCGGATCTTCAGGAGGCGGCAGGTACAGCGGCCCTTTATAGCCGCAGGCCATCAGGCCCCCGAGCAGCAGGCCGCCCGCGAGCACGCGCATGCCCTGGCGAACCGGAGTTGATTGACGGAAAGACGCGAGCATGGTGGTGTTCTCCGTAAAGCAAAAAAAACCGCAACGGTCATGGCGTCATACCCGTTGCGGTTGCCCTGTGCCCGACGAACCGGGCTCAGAACGGGATGGGGTCGTTGTGCTGGTGGCGTTCCTGCGTACCGCTGCGCAACTCATTGAGCAGGTTGCCGATACCATCGGCGAACGTGCCGCCGCCTTGTCCCAACAGCGTATCACTTGGCGCGGGCAGGCCCACACGCGCGACCGCCTGGCCGGGGGGGTATTCCGCGAAGTAGAAGTCGCCGTCGATGCGATTCAGACCCGACGGCGGGGGCGGCATCGGCACTTCAGGCTTGCCCTCAAGGGCGTGGCGCATGTAATCGAGCCAGATCGGCAGGGCCGCCCCACCACCGGTTTCGCCCTGACCCAGTGAGCGTGGCTGGTCGAAGCCCATCCACACGACGCCCACCGTCTCCGGGTGGTAACCGGCGAACCAGGCATCGTGCGAATCGTTGGTGGTGCCAGTCTTGCCGCCGATGTCACCGCGCCCAAGCTCACGCTTTACTCGCGCGCCCGTGCCCCAGGTGGTGACGCCGCGGAGCATGTCGTTCATCACATACGCCGTGCGCGGATCGATCGTGCGCGCCGCGGCGTCGCCCGCGATGACAGGCTTGGCCTGCATGATGACCTTGCCGGTGCTGTCGGTGACGCGGTCGATCAGATAGGGCAGCACGCGATAGCCGCCGTTGGCAAAGACGGCGTAGGCACCTGCCAGTTGCAGGGGCGTCACGCTGCCGGCACCCAGCGCCAGCGGCAGCACGGCCGGCTGCCGTTCGCGGTCAAAGCCGAAGCGGGTGAGGTAGTCCTGAACGTATTTAGGACCCACGGCCTGCATGATGCGTATCGACACCATGTTGCGGGACTTGTACAGACCCTGGCGCATGGTCAGCATCGGCTCGTAGGTGTTGCCGTAGTTCTTCGGGGACCACGGGCGGGATCCGGTCTGCGCGGCGGTGAGCACGAAGGGTTCATCGGAGATCTGCGTGGCCGGCGTCAGCCCTTTTTCGAGCGAAGCCGCATAGATGAAGGGCTTGAAGGCCGAACCCGGCTGGCGCCACGCCTGCGTGACACGGTTGAAGTTGCCGTCCTGGAAGTGGAAGCCGCCCACCATGGCCTGGATCGCCCCATCTTGCGGACGCAGCGCAATTAGGGCGGCCTGCACCTGGGGCTTGTTGATCAGTTCCCAGTGCTCGCCGGTGTCGCGCACATAAACCACCGAGCCGCGGCGGATCCGCAGATCGTCACTTGCGTTCTTTACGAGACCGCGCGCCACCACCTTCAATGCACTCTTGTCGGTAATTTCGATGATCTGCTGGGCCGTGCGGGCCACCACGATCTTGTCGGGCGCGGCCGAAAGCACCACGGCGGTGAGAAGGTCGTCGTTGTCGGGGTGGCGGTCCTGCAGCTCGTCGAGCAGGGCGTCGAAGCGGGCGTGATCGGACTCAATGCCCGCCGGCAGATCGACGTTCGCCTCCGGGCCCGTGTAGCGGGCACGGCGGGTGTAATCCAGAATGCCCGCGCGCACGGACTGGTAAGCCTTCTCCTGGTCTTCGGACAGGACGGTCGTATAGACGTTGAAGCCGCGCGAATAGACGTCATCCTGATAGACGTTATAGAGCAGCTGGCGGGCCAGTTCGGCTACGTACTCGCCATGCACGGCATAGCCGCCGGCAGGGGTGCCCGGAGCGGAGCCCAATACGATTTCCTGGTCCACCGCAGCCTGGTATTCCTCTTGTGTCAGATAACCCAGGGATTGCATGCGACCCAGCACATACAGCTGGCGCGAGCGGGCGCGCTCGAAGTTCGCAATGGGGTTGAAACGTGAAGGAGCCTTGGGGATGCCGGCCAGCATGGCGGCCTCGGCAGGCGTGACTTCCCACAATTGCTTGCCGAAGTAGGTCCGGGATGCCGCCGCGAAGCCGTACGCCCGATGCCCGAGGTAGATCTGGTTCATATAGAGATCCAGGATCTGATCCTTGGTGAGCGTGGCTTCAATTTTGAAAGTGAGCAGCAGCTCGTAAAACTTCCGGGTATAGGTCTTTTCCGAAGACAGGTAGAAGTTTCGAGCCACCTGCATGGTGATCGTGCTGGCGCCCTGCGACTTCGCCATGGTGGTCAGGTTGGCCAGTGCGGCGCGCGCCACGCCCATCCAGTCGATGCCGTGGTGCTGGTAAAAGTTGTCGTCCTCGGCTGCTAGAATGGCCGCTTTCATCACGTCCGGGATTTCGTCGAAACGCAAGACGTTGCGCCGTTCTTCGCCGAATTCACCGATCAGGACCTTGTCGGCCGTGTAGATGCGCAGCGGTACGCGTGGCCGGTAATCGATCATGGCGCTCAGGTCGGGCAGATTCGGCCAGGCCAGGGCAAGGGCCAGCCCACCCAGAAGGGCGCCGGAGAGCCCCAGCCCCGCGAACAGTACCGTGGCTTTGAGCAGCAGGCGTCTCAGCCAGGGGCGGGAACTGGAGGTCTTGTCGGAAGAGGAATGGTTGTCGGTGCTCATCGAGGGCGATTTTAAGCCGTGCGGGGTTGGGTGCCGACCCGGTGCAACGGCCTTGTGTAACCGGATAATGCGGTAGAAATCGGGTTTCGTGCCCGTAAGCAGGTGATAATACACAAATGAACGGAGCTTTACCTTCCACCGCTGCGGGGCACGACGCTGAAGAACGCTCCACTGTAGCGTCGCTGCCCTATACGCGTCCCATCTTCCTGGTGGGAATGATGGGCGCGGGCAAGACCACAATTGGCCGGGGCCTGGCGCGTACGCTGGGCCGCCAGTTCCTGGATCTCGATCATGAGATCGAAGGCCGTTGCGGCGTTCGTGTCGCTCACATTTTCGACATTGAGGGTGAAGAAGGGTTCCGCCGGCGCGAAAGACAGGTGCTCGAGGAATGCACCGCCCGGACCGATCTGGTGCTGGCCACCGGCGGCGGCGCGGTGCTCGCCCCGGAAAACCGCGATCATCTTCACAAGCGTGGCATCGTTGTCTACTTGCGAGCCACGCCGGAAGAGCTCTATCGTCGCGTGTCGCGCGACCGCAATCGTCCGCTGCTCCAGACGGAAGACCCGCAGGCGCGCATCCGTGAACTGGTTACCCTGCGCGAGCCGCTCTATGAAGCCGTCGCGCACATCATCTTTGATACCGGGAGCATGCCCGTTCATCAAGTCGTCAAAGCGTTGGTTCCCGTATTGCAGGCCTACGAGGTTCAAGAATGACCATTGTGCGTGTAACCACCCCGGGGGGCGACTACCCCATTCATATCCAGAACGGCCGGCTCGATTCCCTGTCCGAAGCCATCCCGGCTGATGCCACCGCCATTGCGCTGATCAGCAACGCGACCGTCCTGGGGCTTTACGGCGAGCGCGTACGGGCATCGCTGGCGCGGGCCGGTAAGCCGGTAACCGAAATCGTGTTGCCCGATGGCGAGGCGCATAAGAACTGGGAAAGCCTCAACAAAATCTTTGATGGTTTGTTACAAAATGGGCTCGATCGCAAGGCCGTTCTGGTCGCTTTTGGCGGCGGAGTAATCGGCGATATGGGCGGCTTCGCGGCGGCGTGCTACATGCGCGGCATCCGTTATGTGCAGGTGCCCACCACGCTGTTATCCCAGGTGGATTCCTCGGTAGGCGGAAAAACCGCCATCAATCACCCCCTGGGCAAGAACATGATCGGTGCGTTCTATCAGCCCATTTCGGTGCAGATCGACCCGAGTGTGCTGGCCTCGCTGGCTGAGCGCGAAGTCTCCGCCGGCCTGGCCGAAGTCGTGAAATACGGCCTGATTACCGACGCCGCCTTTTTTAATTGGTGCGAAGCCAATGCCGCGGCATTGCGCGCGCTGGATCCCGAAGCCATCACGCACGCCATTCGCCGCTCCTGCGAACTCAAGGCCCGCGTCGTATCCGAAGACGAGCGCGAGGGTGGCGTTCGCGCCATACTGAATCTGGGGCATACCTTCGGGCATGCCATCGAAGCAGGTCTGGGCTATGGCGAATGGCTGCACGGCGAGGCCGTAGGCTGCGGCATGGTGCAGGCGGCCGAACTCTCGGCCGATCTGCTGGGATTCCCGCGCGAGCATGTGGATCGGGTTCGCCGCGTGGTGGACGCAATCGGCTGCCCCGTGGTGGCGCCCGATCTGGGTACGGACCGCTGGATCCAATTGATGGGGCACGACAAGAAAGCCCAAGGCGGCAGCTTGCGGTTCATCGTGATGCCGCGGATAGGCGAGGCCGAATTGCATGACGTCGCGCCGGCGGCACTGGAGCCGGTCCTGGCCCGCAGCACCCGCGCACAAGAAGGAAGGTAAGGGCATGATGGGGCTCGCTTCCTACGCCTGCCACCCGGAGCGCAGCCGGGGCCGCCAGCATCCTGAAGCACCGCCCCAAGGCCGCAATCAGTTCCAGCGCGATCGTGATCGCATCATCCATTGCAATGCCTTCCGGCTCCTTGAATACAAGACCCAGGTTTTCATCAACCACGAAGGCGACCTCTTCCGCACCCGCCTGACGCACAGCATTGAAGTGGCTCAGATCGCGCGTACGCTGGCGCGCAACCTGGGCCTGCATGAAGACCTGACCGAAGCCATTTCTCTGGCTCATGACCTGGGCCACACTCCCTTCGGCCATGCCGGTCAGGACGAACTCAACGCCTGCATGAACGAGTTTGCGCCCGAAGCGGGCGGCTTCGAGCACAACTTGCAGAGCCTGCGGGTGGTGGACGAGCTGGAAGAGCGCTACGCTGAATTCAATGGCTTGAACCTATGCTTTGAGACCCGCGAAGGAATCCTCAAGCACTGCTCGGTTCGTCACGCCGCTCAATTGGGCGAGCTGGGCGCGCGCTTTCTTGAAAAACGCCAGCCTTCGCTCGAAGCGCAGATTGCCAATCTGGCCGATGAAATCGCCTACAACAATCATGATATTGACGACGGCATCCGTTCCGGCCTGTTGAGCGTGGATCAGCTATTGGAGGTCCGCATCTTCGCTCGCCACCACGAGGCCGTACTGCGTCGTCATCCGAAACTGGAGCGGCGCCGTCTCGTGGGTGAGATCATCCGCAGCATGATCAACACGCTGGTGGTCGACCTGACCGAAAACACCCTGGCGCAGCTGGCCGAACACAAGCCCGAAACCGTAGACGATGTCCGCGCTGCCCCAAGGTTGGCGGCATTTTCCCCAGAATTGCGGCGCGAGGCCGATGAGCTCAAGCGCTTCCTGATGCGCAATCTCTATCGGCACGCGCGCGTGATGCGCATGACCAGCAAGGCTCGCCGCATTGTCCGCGAGCTCTTCATTGCGTTTCTGCAAGAACCGCGGCTTCTGGCGGACGACTACCTGCGGGATGACCCGGTCAGGCAGGCACGCGCCATTGCCGACTACCTGGCCGGCATGACCGACCGCTACGCCATTCAGGAACATCGAAATCTGTTCCAGATGTAGGCGGGGGTTGCGGGCCTGCGTCGCTTACTTTTTCGGGTTGGAAGCGGCTTTCGCCAGCAAGGGCGCCAGATAACGTCCGGTATAGCTTTCCTTCGAGGCCGCAATGTCTTCGGGCGTACCCTGCGCCACGACGCGGCCGCCACCACTGCCGCCTTCCGGGCCCATGTCCACCACCCAATCGGCGGTTTTGATCACATCGAGGTTGTGCTCGATCACCACCACCGTGTTTCCGGCCTCCACCAGCTTGCGAAGGACATCCAGGAGGAGTGCGATGTCCTCGAAGTGCAGCCCCGTGGTGGGCTCGTCCAAAATATAGAGCGTCCGCCCCGTACTGCGCCGAGACAATTCCAGGGAGAGCTTCACGCGCTGTGCTTCGCCGCCGGATAACGTGGTGGCGCTCTGGCCCAGACGCAGGTAAGACAGGCCGACGTCCATGAGCGTGGACAGGCGGCGCCCGATGGCGGGCACCGAGCTGAAGTAGCCGAGCGCCTGCTCCACCGTCAGGTCCAGCACTTCGCTGATGTTCCGCCCCCGGTAACGGATTTCGAGCGTCTCGCGGTTGTAGCGTTTGCCGCCACAGACGTCGCAATCCACGTACATGTCCGGCAGGAAATGCATCTCGACCTTGACCACGCCGTCGCCCTGGCAGGCCTCGCAGCGCCCGCCCTTCACGTTGAAGGAGAAGCGACCGGGGTCGTACCCACGCGTACGGGCCTCCGGCACGCCCGCAAACAATTCCCGTATGGGCGTGAACATGCCGGTATAGGTGGCCGGGTTGCTTCGCGGCGTGCGGCCGATGGGACTCTGGTCTACGGTAATGATCTTGTCGAAGTGCGAGAGCCCTTCCAGGGAATCGTAGGGTGCCGGCTCCTGCTGCGAGCGATGCAGGGCGCGCGACACGGCGGTCGCCAGTGTGTCGTTGACCAGCGTCGACTTTCCGGAACCGGACACGCCGGTAATGCATACGAACCGACCCGCAGGAATGGAAAGGTCGACTGACTGCAGGTTGTTTCCGCGTGCGCCCTTGAGCGTCAGGCGCGGATCGTCCGGCCCTACGGGACGGCGTGCCGGGATTTCGATGCGACGCGCGCCGCTGAGATACTGGCCGGTGAGGGAAGCCGGATCCTCCGAAATCTCCTCCGGCGTGCCGAAGGCGACGGCTTCGCCGCCGTGCTCCCCTGCGCCGGGGCCCATATCCAGGACATAGTCCGCCGAGCGGATCATGTCTTCGTCGTGTTCCACCACGATGACGCTATTGCCCAGGTCGCGAAGATGCCGCAAGGTATCGATCAGCCGATCGTTATCGCGCTGGTGCAGACCGATGGAGGGCTCATCCAGCACGTACATCACGCCCGTCAGGCCCGAGCCGATCTGGCTGGCTAGCCGGATACGCTGGGCTTCACCCCCCGAAATGGTGTCTGCGCTACGGTCCAGCGACAGATAGCTCAAGCCCACGTTATTGAGGAAGCGCAGGCGCGACACGATCTCGCGCACGATACGATCCGCCACTTCTTTGCGAGCTCCGTGCAGGGTCAACGCTTCGAACCATGTGAGGCATGCCGAGAGTGATAGGGCTTCCACTTCGAAAATAGGCCGCCCACGCCGTTCCTGCTCACCGGGGTCATCGCCAATGAGCACGTGGCGCGCTTCGCGGCGCAGACGGGATCCGCGGCATTCCGGGCAGACCTGGGTGTGCCGCAGCTTGCCAAGCTCCTCGCGCACGGCGCTGGAGTCGGTCTCGCGCCAGCGCCGTTCCAGGTTCGGGATGACCCCTTCAAACGGATGCCGCTTGACGGTGCTGCGGCCCTTCTCGTTGATATAGAGGAAGGGGATTTCTTCGTCACCAGAGCCATAGAGCACGCGCTGGCGGATCGTTTCCGGCAGGTTCTCGAACGGCGCCTCGAGATCAAACTCGTAGTGGGCGGCCAGACTCGTAAGCAGCGTGTGCGTGAACGCATTGCGCCGGTCCCAGCCGGCGATCGCGCCGCTGGCCAGGCTCAGTTCGGGGAAGGCAACGATACGCCGGGGATCGAACACTTCGACATGGCCCAAACCATCGCAGCTCGGGCAGGCGCCGGCAGGGTTGTTGAAGCTGAACAGCCTCGGCTCCATCTCGGTAAGGCTGTGATGGCACACCGGACAGGCGTAGTGGCTAGAGAAAGGATGTTCCTCTCCGCTATCCATATCGAGCGCGATGGCGCGGCCTTCCGCCAGCCGCAGCGCCGTCTCGAAGCTCTCACCAAGTCGCTGCTGAGCGTCCGGGCGGATGCGCAGGCGGTCCACCACGACGTCCACATCGTGCTTTTCCGTCTTTTTCAGTGAAGGAACGTCCTCGATGGCCATCATCTCGCCGTCGATGCGCAGCCTCACATACCCTTGCGCCTGCAGTCCCGCCAGCTCCTCTTCGAAGCTGCCGCGGCGGCCCCTGGCCACGGGCGCCAGGATGGCGAGCCGGCTTTCGGGCGCCCATTGCAGGACGCCGTCGACCATCTGCGCGACGCTCTTTGCCTGCAGCGGAAGGCCGTGCTCGGGGCAATAGGGCGTGCCGACCCGTGCGTACAATAGACGCAGGTAATCATGGATCTCGGTAATGGTGCCGACTGTGGAGCGCGGGTTGTGACCCGCCGACTTCTGCTCGATGGAGATCGCCGGTGACAGTCCCTCGATCAGGTCCACATCCGGCTTGCTCATCAGCTGCAGGAACTGCCTGGCGTAGGCCGAGAGGCTCTCGACGTAGCGGCGTTGTCCTTCTGCGTAGAGCGTATCGAATGCCAGCGAAGACTTCCCCGAACCTGAAAGCCCCGTCACCACGACCAACTTGTGCCGCGGCAGGTCGATGGACACATTTTTCAGGTTGTGCGTACGTGCCCCACGAATGCGAATGACTTCCATCCTGTGCAATGCCTACGTTTGCCAATGGCCAACTTGCTACTATAACGCGCAGTGAATTTCCAAGAACCCATGAGTAAGTCTTCATGATCCAGGCAGCAGCAAGCGCCGACAAACCCCTACGCCTGAAATTGACGCCCTCCGAACGCCGGGCGAGCATCATGCTCGCCCTGCTTTTTGCGTCGCGCATGCTGGGCCTGTTCCTGCTGACGCCGGTGTTCGCGGTGGCCGCGCAGGCCATACCGGGCGGCAATGACGCCACCCGTGTCGGACTGGCGTTGGGAGCCTACGGCCTGACCCAGGCGGTGATGCAGATTCCGCTCGGCATGGCCTCTGATCGCTACGGCCGACGCACCGTGATCGTGGCCGGTATGGTGCTCTTCGTGGTGGGGGGCATCATTTGTGCCCTGGCCGAAAACGTGAACTGGATCATTGCGGGCCGTACCTTACAGGGCCTGGGCGCCGTCTCGGCCGCCATCACGGCCTGGGTGGCGGACGCCACCCGCCCCGAGGTAAGAACGCGCGCCATGGCGATGGTGGGGGCGTCAATCGGGCTGTCCTTCGCAGCTTCACTGGTGTTGTCGCCCATGATTGTGGGCGCTTTCGGGCTGTCGGGTCTCTTCTGGGCGATCAGCCTGCTTGGCTTTGTCTGCCTGCTGATCGCCGGATTCGCGGTGCCCTCGGTGCCGCGGCAGGAAGCCGACATCGTGCAGGCGCGCCCACGGGATGTACTGGGGCACACAGATCTGTTGCGCCTGAATTTCGGCGTGTTCGTGCTGCACGGTGTACTCATGTCGATGTTCATCGTCATGCCCGGGTTGCTTGCACAGTTGGGGGGATACGACTCCGGCAGCCTATGGAAGGTGTACCTGCCCGTGATCGGGCTGTCCTTCGTGGCGATGGTTCCGGCCGTCTTCTATACCGAGACGCGCCGCGTGCATAAGCGCGCGCTCGAGGCCGCAGTCCTGCTCATGGCCATCACGCTCGCGCTGATGCCATGGTTCATGGACGCCTTCGTGGGAATCTTTGTGCTGCTGGTGCTCTTTTTCGTGGCATTCAACGTGCTCGAGGCCCTGCAGCCCTCGCTGGTGTCCAGAGTGGCTCCACCCGCGTTCAAGGGTCTGGCCCTCGGTTTCTACAATACCGCACAGTCGCTGGGTGTCTTCCTGGGCGGCGTCATGGGCGGCTTGCTGGCGCAGCGCGGCGGCACCGCTCAAGTCTTCTGGCTCGCGGCCGGCCTGTCCGTGCTGTGGCTGCTTACCGCTCGCGGTATGAGGCAGCCGAAATAGGCGTATGGCGGCGGACCGCTGCGGCCGCTTTGTCACATCGTACATTCCGTGAATTGACCCCCAGTGGCTAGTCAATGCACGATAATCATGCAGAACTCACTATCAACATACAGGTGTAAACATGGCCTCCGTAAATAAAGTCATCCTCGTCGGCAACCTCGGGCGAGACCCTGAAGTCCGCTACACCCCGGAAGGCTCGGCGATCTGCAATGTTTCGCTGGCCACCACCTCGCAATGGAAAGACCGTAACTCCGGCGAGCGCCGCGAAGAAACTGAATGGCACCGTGTGGTGTTCTACAACCGCCTGGCAGAAATTGCCGGTGAATACCTGCGCAAGGGGCGCTCCATTTACGTAGAAGGCCGCATCAAGACCCGCAAGTGGCAAGACAAGGAAACCGGTCAGGACCGTTACTCCACCGAGATCGTTGCTGAACAAATGCAGATGCTCGGTGGCCGTGGCGATGAAATGGGCGGCGGCGGTGGCGGCGGTGACTTCAATCAGGCGCCGGCACGGGCCCCGCAACAGCGCCCGGCTCAGCCGCAAGGCCAGCAACGGCCGGCATCGCAAGAGCCGACCAACCTGGCGGATATGGACGACGACATCCCGTTCTAGAACGATAGAATTGCCGCAATTTCAGACGCGCCCGGCGTTTATCACGAAATAAGCTGGGCGTTGTGCCCCTGCGCTTTCAGCAGCGACACGGCCTGCTTGTCGAAAGACACGAAGACCTCCCCGCCCAGCCAGCTGCCTTCGAAAGCGATTGCCGCGTCAGCGAAATCGCCGCCAGCCTCCAGCAAAGCGAGCCCTGCCTCAACGGCGGGGCGATCCATTACGACTTTACCGGAATCGAGTAGCGCCTGGACGGCTTGAGTGACGTCGGCTTTCGATAATCTGGCGCCGTTCAGCAGCACCCGCACCATCTCGCACAAGCAAGGGAGGGGTACGGCAATCAATGATGCGTCCTGCAGTAACGCCGCAGCCTTCGCCGACTGCTCGGGGTGGTCGTGCAGCACTGCCCGCACTAAAACGCTGGTATCGGCGGTGAGCTTCATTCTTGACCTGCCCAACCCCTAGCGGCGATTTCGTTCATCTCCTCGACGGTGAGGGTCTTGTCGGATTTGCCAGCTAGCAGCCCGATGAACCGTTCGATGGACCCGGCAGGCCGAGCCGCATGGAGTCGAAGTTGTCCTGCGGGCAGGCGCTCAAGAGTAATCTGTTCGCCAGGCTTGATACCCAGGTGATTCAGCAGATCCCGCTTCAGCGTGATCTGACCTTTTTTCGTAACGGTTAGCGTGGTGGTCACCGTAAGCTCCTGTCAGCATGGAGGAGAACGTGATGCGTGGGTAGTCGCTGTCTTGATGGTAATTGAACCCTTCATTACCATCAAGTCAACCCTTCAGACCGTAACTACCGAACTTCCTGGCGCTGCTCGCCCAGCCCGCTTACACCCAAATGCATCACATCGCCGGCCTTCAGGAAGCGGGGCGGCTTCATGCCGAGGCCCACGCCGGCGGGCGTGCCGGTGGTGATGATGTCCCCGGGCTCCAGCGTCATGTACCCGCTCAGGCTGCTCACCAGAGCGGGTACGTCGAAAATCATGTCCGCGGTGGTGCCGGACTGCATCCGCTCACCGTTGAGTTCGAGCCAAATGTCCAG